>DHMN01000008.1:0-893 GCA_002405805.1 Cyanobacteria bacterium UBA4641
CCATTTTTCATTGTTTAAAGTTTGTTGAATTAAACATTGTCTAATTTCTTGTTGTTGAGATAATAAAAATAACACTTTAACCATCGAATCTAACTCTTGCCTTAATATTGAAATACAATTTCCATAAAGTTTTTGTTTATATAATAATTTGATACTTTTATCATTTTCTTCAGAGCGTTTTTGAATTATCATACAAAATTGTTTTAAATTTTCCATAAATGTACCTCAAAACAATTCTAGTATTAAAATTATAAACTTGCTATTAATCTCTGCAAACTCAACTCTTCTGGCTGAGTTCCGTTGAGAATTTGTTCGGTTAAGTCTGGGGAAATATATTTTAGATTTAGGATGTTTCGGATGTATTTTGAGTCTTTAAACCCTTCTTCGGATTGTAAATCTTCTATTGTCCTACCTGCTTGGATTTGTTTATGGTAGTAGTAACTTTTAACAATTGCGTTTACAAGATACGGGTTCGGCTCGGGAGTATCGTATTCTTTTGCGTTCAAAATCAAAATATTATCATTTTTGGATGGCTGCGTGATTTTTATTTTTTTAGTAATCGTAATCGGGTTAAATTTCTCACTTTTGTCAGGTATTACAAATTTTTGATTGTTAGACAATGCATTCAATACATTTATTAAGGAATTTTCATTTAATGTAATTTCGATTAAATTTTTGGATATAACAATTTTATAAATAATAGCCCTGATTAGTTTTGGATCCGAATAATCTTCAATATTTTGTGCCGTATAAATAAGTTTATTTTGCTTACTAACTTTAAAATCTTTTACAAGTTTTTGAATCTGTTCTTTATCTTGCAAAAATTCTTTTGTTGTTTCAACTACAAATTTTTCAACTTCGCCTGCGGGGATTTTTGAAATTGTACCAACTTC
>DHMN01000008.1:941-26340 GCA_002405805.1 Cyanobacteria bacterium UBA4641
CTGTCATTGTAATTCTTTAAAGCTGTGCTGACATAATATCTGTATCGCCGTTTATGGCTATTACTATGGCTTGGTGTCATCAAATTATTTTTATCATCAAAAATCAAGCTTGCAAGTAGTGAGTTTGAAGAACATTTAGTTCCGCAAGTTTTATCAACTTTGTTTTCATACAGTAGTTTTTGAACTTCCTCAAAAATTTCCTCTGAAATAATTGCCTCATGTTCACCCTCATAAACTTTATCTTTATGGGTAATTTTACCGATATAAACTTTATTTACAAGCAAATGGTACAATTGACCTTTTGAAAAATTTTTGTTAGTTCGTGTTTTAATTTCGTTTTCTTTGAGATAGTGCATCAACTTTGGTACACTCTTCAGGTCAAGATATTTATCAAAAATCATCCGCACCTTTTGAGCTTCTTCTTTATGAATAACAAGTTTTTTATCCTCTTTTTTGTAACCAATCGGAGGACGACCTCCCATCCACATTCCTTTTTTCTTGGATGCTGCGATTTTATCTCTTATTCTTTCACCTGTTACTTCTCGTTCAAACTGTGCGAAAGATAACAGAATATTCAATGTCAGTCTGCCCATTGATGTAGTTGTATTAAACTGCTGAGTTATAGATACAAACGAAGTTTCATGCTTGTCAAAGACATCAATGATTTTTGAAAAGTCCATCAGTGAGCGGGTTAAACGGTCAACTTTGTATACGACAACAATATCAATTTCTTCGTTTCCGATATCTTTTAAAAGCTCTTTAAATGCCGGTCTTTCCATTGTACCACCTGAATATCCACCATCATTGTATTGTTTGTCAACTAGAATCCAACCTTCGTGCATTTGGGATTTAATATAAGCCTCGCAGGCTTCCCGCTGAGCATCAAGTGAATTGAAGTCTTGCGCAAGACCTTCTTCAGAGGATTTTCTGGTGTATATAGCACATCTAACTGGTTTCATTATTTACATACTCCAAAGAATTTTTTGCCATTCCAATGTGTGCCAGTTATTACATTCGCAACAGCAGAGAGAGTTTTATATAACTTGCCCTCAAAATTAAAACCTCCATCAACTGTAACAACTTCGTATTTTTCACCTTTAAATTCACGAATAAATTTGGTTCCAATTGCCACGTTAAATTTTTTTATTTTTTTGACGTTAACCGTTTTTGTTTTTTCATAATTTTCGATAAGGCAGTTTATCTGATTTTGTAACTTACTTGGTAGTTTATTATATTGATAGTACCAATCAAGTTCTTTAATCAGATATGATTTGGTATAACCTTTTGGAGCAGGAGTTTTAAATATTCCCTGCCATTTGATTTTTAATTCCTTTGTTGTTAGTTTTTTTAAGTTATTCATACTTACATTAGTCGCTCTTGTTGCAGTAAACATCAAGTCTAAAAACACAATTCGTATCAAATACACTTATAGCAAAAGTTTCGAGGTTTTCAAAATTTTAACTCTCGAAGTTGAAAACTTTTTCCTAATTTTTATATGGATACTTTTGTAATCCGTAGAAAAAATAAAAGGAGAAAACCATGAAAACCCACCAAGAGAATTTAGAAATTCGTTACTTGAATCCGACTGAGTTGAAACTTAACCCAAAGAATTCAAGAACGCACAGCAAAAAGCAATTGCATAAAATTGCACAGAGTATTGAAAAGTTAGGATTTAATAATCCTGTACTTATTAATGCAAAAAACATTATCGTTGCCGGACATGGCAGAGTGCTGGCGGCACGGGAATTAGGATTGACTGAAATTCCAACCATTTGTTTAAGTCATATGAATCAGGAACAACTTAGGGCTTATATTATTGCTGATAATAAACTTGCAGAGGAAGCCGGTTGGGACAATGAAATTTTGAAAATTGAATTAGATTTTCTAATGAATCTTGAACCTGAGATTGGATTTGATGCTACTGTTACAGGTTTTGATATCCCTCAACTCGACTTAATACTAAATCCTGAGGCTCTTGATAATGTAAAAGAAGTATCAAAAGCAGATCCTAATATGGAATTTTTAGCAAATGTCATTGATATTCCAAAACGAGTAAATCGTGGTGAGCTTTGGAAACTTGGTGAACATCTGCTTTATTGTGGAAATTCATTGGAAGAAATTAGTTACAAAAAGCTTTTGCAAAATGAATTAGCACAAGTTGTATTTACAGACCCACCATATAATGTCAAAATAAAAGGAAATGTTACAAAACAAAAACAGCACGAAGAATTTGAACTTGCCTCGGGTGAAATGAAAAAGGGTGAATTTATTGATTTTCTTAAAACAGCAATGAGTTTGCAAGTAAGATATTCAATTGACGGCTCTATACATTATCAATGTATGGATTGGCGTCATGTTAGTGAAATGCTTGATGCTGGTAGTGAAGTTTATTCTTCGCTCAAAAATATTTGCGTTTGGGATAAAGGTACTGGCGGTATGGGGTCACTATATCGTTCTCAGTATGAATTTATTTTTGTATTCAAAAACGGAACAAAACCTCATATAAATAATGTCGAACTTGGGGTTCACGGAAGATATCGTACAAATGTTTGGAAATATAAAGGAATGCATGCCAGCAACCCTCAAGCTAAGACCTTGGTAAAACTGCATCCGACAGTTAAACCCGTTCCAATGATTATGGATGCACTTTTAGACTGTTCTTCACCAAACGGAATTGTTTTGGATTCTTTTGGTGGCTCCGGTTCAACTTTAATCGCGGCAGAGCGTACAAAACGAAGAGCGAGAATTATTGAACTTGAACCTAAATATTGTGACGTGATTTTATATCGTTGGGAACATCTTACAGGTAAAACTGCCGAGTTAGTTGAACTCAAGGAGATTTATGATGTCAAATAAGGATTTGCAGAAATACGAGGTGGGCTATAAACGCCCGCCTCGCGAACACCAATTTAAACCAGGACAGTCAGGAAACCCGAAAGGACGTCCTAAAAAGAATAATAACTTTGCTGAAGATGTCATGGATGAAATGAATGAAGTTATTACTATTCAAGAAAACGGAAAATTAAAGAAAATAACAAAAAAGCGAGCATTAGCTAAACGACTGATCGCAGATTCACTCAGCGGGAAAGTTTCTGCAATAAAAATTCTTACTCCTATCTTAGCTGGAGAAACTAAGATAACAAAAGATTTTGAAGAAGAGTTAACACCGCAGGATGCTCAGATTTTAGAAGATTATATACAAAGGAGATTAAATCATGAATAACAATGGAATTTTATATGCTGCTTGTAGGAACGATCTTTATGCGTTTATGCAAAAAGCATTTTATGAAATTGATGGCTCACAGGAGTTTAAAGGTAATTGGCACTTAGAACTTATATGTGATAAGTTGCAGCAGTGTTTAGATGGCAAAATTAAACGATTAATAATAAATATTCCACCGAGGAATTTAAAATCTCACATAGCTTCTATAACATTTCCGGCTTATATTCTTGGACACTCACCATCTGAAAGAATTATCTGTGCAAGTTATGCACAACCTCTTGCCAATGATTTGTCACGAAAAACCCGACAGCTTATGGAAACTGATTTTTATAAACAAGTTTTTAAAACCCGTTTAGGTGATAAGAATACTGAAAATATGTTTGAAACAACTTATAACGGATATAGATTTGCAACATCTGTTGACGGGTCATTAACAGGTTTTGGCGGCAATTGGATAATACTTGACGACCCTATAAAAGCAGACGATGCCCAATCTGAAGTAAAACGAAATAATGTTAATAATTGGTATGACAACACACTGATTTCAAGATTAAATGATAAAGTCAATGGTGTAATTATTGTAGTTATGCAACGCTTACACATAGATGATTTAACTGGACACTTACTTAAACAAAACGGTTGGGATTTGTTATCACTTCCTGCAATTGCAGAAAAGGATGAAACATTTCGTCTTTTAAATGGAAATATTGTTGGTCGTAAGGTAGGAGAAGCATTAAATCCGACATTAGAACCTTTAGAAATTCTTGATAAGCAACGAAAACTAATGTCAAACTACAACTTTTCTGCACAGTATCAACAGAATCCAATACCGGCAAAAGGTAATGTCATAAATTTTGATGATTTGAAATTTTTTGACAGTTTACCAAATATCGGAACCGTTTTTCAAAGTTGGGATATTGCCCTAAAAGATGGTAAAGATAATGACTATTCTGTTTGTATTACAGCAAAATATCAGAACAATCTTCTTTATATTGATAATGTTCAAAGGTTTAAACTTGATATGTTTGCACTTGCAAATCAAATGCAAGAAATGTATCAGAATTTCAAATGTAATCATCTCATAGTAGAGGATAGTTCGATTAGTACTCATCTTCTTCAATATATTCAAGGAAAATTGAATTTGTATCCGATTAAATATAAACCTCAAGCTGACAAAATCACTCGTGCAAACAATGCTTCATTATTTATTAGTTCCAGCAGAGTCTTGTTACGGAAAGATGCCGATTGGTTAGATGATTTTAAATCTGAAATCAATGCATTTCCTAACGGAAGACACGATGATCAGGTCGATGCCCTAACGCAGTTGATTGGAATTGTCAATAACGGTCAATTCTGCTGTAATCTTGAAGCCATTGCGAATGCTATACAAAAGAATAAACAAAAAAATAATAACCTGAGTAAACTTGAATTTTGCAAAATGGCATATAAGGATTATCGTTCAAGCTTTCACCGTTTCCCCATATTATGAAAGAAACTCCCTACATAGGGAGTTTCTTGTCGATTTGTTACAATCTATTGATATTTTATGACTATTTTAAATTTTTAGGGTTATGTTGTAATACACAAAATCAATATGTCTTATTCTGACGTAGATATGAGTAATAATAAGATATAAGGAGAACGAAATGAAATATTTAATACGTGCAAATAAAGTAGTATTCAGCGGGAATATGCAAATGATAATGAAATATATCTCAGATTTTTACAAATCAGACTCAAAAATATGGACTGATAAAAACGGGCAATTTACTGATTTAGGCAAATTTAAGACTTTCATAGAATCAATGGGGTATTCAATTAAAGATAAAATCCCTTCAAACTGTCGTTGCGAAGGTACTGCTGTAACAAATTCTGAATTTAGAAAAATTTGGACTAAATGTAATTTTGATATTAAATCCGTCGCTAAAAGACTCCACATTGATGAAAGAACTGTCGCACAAATAGTTAGAAAAATGAAATTGAGGAAATAATTATGTACGAAATTCAAGGAAAATGCACAACCGCAAAGGTTTTTACAGAATGTGAAAATATTGATGTTACAGAACAAACTTTAGCTATTTGCAATCATCCGATTTTTAAAGACTGCAAAGTCCGAATAATGCCGGATTGTCACAGAGGCAAAGGCTGTACAATCGGATTTACTGCTGAAATGCCTAAAAATGGAGAGATTATTCCAAACATTATCGGAGTTGACCAATCTTGTGGAATGCTTGCAGTAAAACTAAAAAAATCTAAAACTTTGAATGATTTTGCAAAATTGGACAAAGTTATTAGAAAATTTGTACCATTTGGACAAAATGGCAGAAAACAAATAAGTTCGCTTGTACCAAATGACTTGATAGAAAAAGTCAAACAGATTTCTATTGATTATTTGAATGAAAATCCCAACAGAGATTTGAATAAAATCGGTTCACTTGGTGGAGGCAATCATTTTATATCAATTGAAAAAGGTAAAATTGGAACTTATTTAATTATTCATAGCGGTTCAAGAAATTTTGGCAAAAAACTTGCTATTTATTTTCAAAAAATTGCTATTGAAACTAACTGTTACGGAGAAGGGGAACTCAAAAACTTGTCTTATTTAAAAGGTAAAAATGCTGAGAATTATCTTGAATGTGCAAAAGTTTGTAATGAATACGCACATCTTAACCGTTTAGTCATAGCAAATGAAATTCTGACTAATATGGGTTGGAAATCAGAAGATGAATTTGAAACAATCCATAATTACATTGGTCAAGATGGAATTATTAGAAAAGGAGCTATTTCTTGTTATAAAGATGAAAAAGTTTTAATTCCCTTCAATATGGCTGATGGTTCTTTAATTTGTATCGGGAAAGGAAATTCCGATTGGAATAATTCAGCTCCGCATGGTGCAGGTAGAGCCTTATCTAGAACACAAGCAAAAGACCAATTAACAATGCAGGAATACAAAATTCAGATGAAAGATATTTTCTCAACTTGTATTTCTATTTCAACACTTGATGAAGCACCAATGGCTTATAAGAATAGTCAAGAAATAATTCAAGCTATTGACCCGACGGTAGAAATTATAGACCACCTAAAACCACTATATAACTTTAAAGCAGAGGAATAACAATGAAAATTAGAAAACTAAAAAGGTATTGCAAAATATTTGAAAAATATTTTAATAATAAAGATTATAGGAAAGCATTAAAAGAACATAAAAAGATTCCGACTTGCTTATTAAGCACTGATGGTTTTCTATATAGAGGAGTTTGTTATGCAAATCTTAATTTGTTAAAACAAGCAATTAAGACTTTTAATCAAGCAATCATAATTGATAACAAAAATGTCGATGCATATTATAACAGAGGGCTTGCTTACAATAATCTAGGAATTTCTTCTGATAACTTAAACCTATATAAACAGGCTATTCAAGATTTTACTAAAGTAATATACTTAGATCCAAATTATGATAGAGCATATGCTAATAGAGGAAATTGCTATATAAATTTGGAAGAATATATCAAAGCAATTGCAGATTTAACAAAAGCAATAGAATTAAATCCAAATTATATTGAAGCATACGGAAATTGTTCAGCAGCATACATAAAATTAAAAGAACCCGATAAAGCAATAAACGATTGCAACAAGTTAATTCGCTTAGGAGAAAAATCAGGATATCACAATAGAGCTATTGCAAATGAATTATTAGAACGATATGACAATGCGATTTTTGATTTTTCCAAAGCCATAGAATTTGACACTAAAAACTATCATGCTTACTGGTTTCGAGGAAATGTATTTTCTAAAATAAAACAATATGAAAAAGCGATAAAAGATTATACCAAAGCTATTGAATTAGCTCAACCGAAAGATGTTGGAACAATTTATAGAATAAGAGGAAAAGCTTATATAGAATTAGGCGAAATAGAAAAAGCTAATGCTGATTTTGATAATGTTGAAAAAATCATAACAAGGAATCTAAATTAAGACTTAAAATACAACTATAAATCCAAACTCAAATACACGTTATCCATTTCATCTTGTGTAATTCCTATGTATCTTAGAGTTACAGCAGGAGATGAGTGGTTAAAAAGTTTTTGAATTAAGGTAATATCATAGCCGTTATTATATGCGTGATAGCCAAAAGTCTTTCTGAATGTGTGAGTTCCAATTCTTTCTTTTATTCCAACAGATTTTGCAATGTTATATATGGTATTCCTTGTACATACAATTATTAAAGGTCAGTTACAAGTGACCTCAAATGTAATCGGAGTAATAAATTAGGATAAATTAGCGAATGATACAAAGTTATATTGTGTATTATTCAAAATCAAACAAATCTTTGACAGGTATATCTAAGGCTTGAGCAAGTTTTGCAATCGTTTTAAGGTTAGGATATTTTTCACCACGCTCGATTTTTCCAATATATGAAATATCTACATCGGCAAGTTCAGATAATTTACTTTTAGTAAACTTTTTTGCTTCTCTTATTTCTTGTAGTTTTGTTGCAAACTGCTTGCAGATATCACTATTCATACCTTAATTGTGCTATACTCAAGACAATACAGTATAGACTTATAGTCTAGTAAATAAAAATTGTTACGTCAGGAAATGACATACACTTATGCTAAAGTATTGTAATAAACAAAAGGAATTAATTATGTCTATTAAAGAAAATGATGTAAACTTAACAAATTCTCCAATATACAATATGTCAATGTGTTCGTTAGAAAACTTTCATACTTGTTTTTTATCTTGGTTAGGAAATAATTATAAACACGAATTCTTAGAAATTTTAACTGGCGTACATTATATTGATAAAGTTGAAATAAAAGTTGAGACACAGGTAAACTATGGCAAAAACAACATACTTGATATGTTAATTACTGTAAAAAATGGAGATAATACAGAATATATAGTAATTGAAAATAAACTTAAGTCATTCCCGACAGAGGAACAATTAAGCAGATATCAAGAATGTTTTGTTGGTAAAAATACAAGATTTATACTTTTATCATTAGCACCAAAACTTGTGCTACCTAAACCATGGAATTATCTTGATTATTCTGACCTTGCAGAAAAAATGAAGGATAAATTTTCGTACAAAAACGATTATGACAAATATTTAATTGACGATTATATAAATGTTGTAACTCAACTTGTAAACGCATTTCCTAAAACATCTTCACAAAAATATGATTTTTATGAAAATAACAAACTTGATGAAATAGGTTTAAAAGATATTTATGTAAAATGGAGAACTTCCGAATTTGCAAACTATATCAAACAAAAGTTGAATCGAACAGAATGGGATATTGGTTTCAGTTTTCACAATAAAAAAGGGACTATTGATATTGTAAAAAGTTTTCCTAAATATGGTTTTAATATAGGTATTCAAATTGAAAATAACCAATATCGTTATTTTATGAATATATTATGGAATGATACATCTGATAACGCAAACAAACAGCGAGAAATAATCGCAAACCAAATTGCTATGAATAATTATTGGTTTCAAAATACTATGAATCCAGTTAAAGCTCGAACTTATGAAAATTTTTGCGGCTATGCTCCTGGATTTATATATCGATATTTATATATTGATAAATACTTTGGTGAATACAACTTGAGCAAAGTATCTTATGACAATATTTTTGAACAAATTGAAAAAGACATAAAAAGCCTTGATGAAAATCAACATGAAATAATAAGAATAGTTGGACAAGCTGTGGCAAGATAAGAGAAAGGAGTTAATTATGGCAATCAAAGAAGCTTTGCAAAAGGGAAGTCAAGTTGCAGTTAAATTTGGGAATTCAATATCTCATTTTTCTGGGACTTTGATTGGTTTTACTTCCAATGCTGTATTTATTAAAGATGGTAGAACGGTTCATGTTTTAGTGGAAAAAGGGGGAGGCGTTAGTAGTTGTGGTCGAAATATTTCCCTTATGAGTAATGATGACGTAATTATGTTTGGGAATAAAGTTGGCATAAAAAGAGGTTCTACTATCCATCTTTACGATGAACAGGGTAAATCTGCAGGTACAAGACAAGCATAATAGAAAGGAATTTTATGACTAATTCAAAAACAGAGATTCAAGAATTAGAAAAGCTTCTTATTTCAGAAGATTTGGAAGAACTAAATAACTTGACAGGCAATTTTAATATTTTTAATGCCTTAAAATTGCAAAACAATGAAATTCGCCATTCAAATTTCTTAGCTTGGATAATGTCTCCATTTGAAACACATGGTTTGGGAGATTATTTCTTAAAAGAATTTTTGAAATCTGTAATAAAAGATTATTCTCTAGATGAGAATATTGGTATTTCGTTAAAAGATATTGTCTTTCTTAATTTAGATGATACAGAGATAAAACGAGAATATAAAAATATTGATTTATTGCTCATAAGCCAGCAAAGCAAATTCGTTTGTATCATTGAAAACAAAATATGGACTGGAGAGCATGATTGTCAATTAGAACGATATGCAGAAATTGTTAGTTCAGAATTTAAAGACTTCAAAAAATTGTACATTTATCTATCACCAACTAATGAATGTAATTCAGAATTATTAAATCGTTGTTATCAAGATTCAAATAATACAGTATATTATATTCCAATGAATTATCTTCAAGTTCATGACGTAATTAACAAAACACTCAAATTCAAAGCTAAATCAATGAATGAAGATGTAAAAATTTTCATAGAACATTATAACAGTATGTTAGAAAGGAATATTATGGGACAAACAAGTGAAGATGTAATTGCTCTTTGCAGAAAAATATACAGAGAAAATAAAAACGCAATTGATTTAATTGTTGAAAATAATGACATCAAGGCAGATATTTATGATGTATTACTGGAGATTATATCTGAAAATCAGAATTGGTTACTTCAAACAAGTAACATCAATTGGATTAGATTTATTCCAAAAAATGATAATCTAGAGAACCTAAAATTTGCAAAAAAAGACTGGGTTGATGCTGATAACATACTAATTATTGAAATCAATAATGCTAAAAACTCTGTAATAATGGACATAGTCATAAGACAATCCGAAATGGGGTTTGAAAAACAATATCAAATTTTGTATGAAATGGCAAAAGACAAATTTGGCTATAACAAAAGTTCTAAAAAAAATACTTATATGCACATAAAATCATTCCCTCTGATTAGTACAATTGATTACAACAATATTACATTACTTGGTCATGATGAACTGAAAGACTTTTTGAAAAATAAAATTTATAATTCTGGCATATTAGAAGATTTTTCACAATTCACAAAAGAACTTAACTCTAAAATAAATTAAATAAATATTCAACAACTCCGCACTGCGTCACAATTTGACGTGGTACGGAGTTATAATCAAACTATAGAAAATAAAATTAAAGCAAGGAACAGAATGAATAAAAATGAAATTTTAAAAACTATAAATGAGTTATCAAACAATGCCATGTTTAATGTTTCTTTAACATCAAGAGAACTATTTCATACAAACTTTTGGGCTTGGATGTTGAGAAAATATCCTAAAGTCTTTAAACCAGTTTTTTATCCTGAGTATAACAAAAAAGACAAAATAGAAGCTTTGCAAAAGGGAAGCCAAGTTGCAGTTAAATTCGGGAATTCAATATCACATTTTACTGGGACCTTGATTGGTTTTACAGCCAATGCAGTATTTATCAAAAATGGCATAAATGTTCAGATATTGGTAGAAAAAGGGGGAGGTGTTAGTAGTTGTGGTCGAAATATTTCCCTTATGAGTAATGATGACGTAATTATGTTTGGGAATAAAGTTGGCATAAAAAGGGGGGGCTACTATCCATCTTTACGATGAACAAGGTAAGCCTGCAGGTACAAGACAAGCATAATAGAAAGGATTTTATGACTAATTCAACAGATACGCAAGCTTTAGAAAATAACTTGCAAACAGATGATTCTTTTAAGCAAAAACAAGCATTATTAAAGCTATTGACATCAGAAGATTTCGCAGAATTACCGGCAATATCTAATAGCAAGTTCAATATTTTTCAAGCTTTAAAATTACAAAACAATGAAGTTAAACATTCTAATTTTTTAGGTTGGCTTTTAAATCCATTTGAAAGTCATTATTTAATGGATTGTTTTTTTAAAGAATTACTGAAAATCGCATTACGAAATGATTCAATATTGGTGGATATTATATTAAAAGATTTAACTGATGCCAAGGTTACATTAGAAAAAATGACTAATGACGGAAGAAGAATGGACATATTTATAGATTGTCCAACAAACAAATTGGTATGCGTTATAGAAAATAAAATTTGGTCTGGTGAAGGATATAATCAATTAGAAGATTATAGAAACTACATTTTAAACAATGATAAGTACAAAGATTATAAATATAAAATTTTCCTATTTTTAACTCCTTATAAATATTTACCTTGCGAAGATTACAAAGGATATATAAGAATAAATTACGGAGATATTTTAAAAGCAATTAACAACTTAATGAAACAATACGGTTGTTTGCTAGAAGATGATGTGAAAATATTTATAGAGCATTATAAAAGAATGGTAGAAAGGAATATTATGGGCGAAACGAATAAAGAAATTGTTGATTTATGTAGAAAAATATATCGTGAAAACAAGGAAGCTATTAATTTAATTGTTGAAAATTCTGATGAAAGTGCTGAAATCTTTGAATTATTTGTAGAATTATTAAAAGAACGTACTGATGTAGATAAAAACATAGTTGTAGAGGGCAAATCTGTAAAATTTCTACCTAAAGGCATAAATAACACTGAAAAGCTTGCATTTGGTGAATTTGACAACAATATGATAGTTAATTTACATTCATTATACTGGGGGAAAAAGCCTTTATATATTGAAATTGCCATTTGCAAATCAAATGATAAAGAGAAACGAAATTCTCTAATTAAACATATAAGTAAATGTTTTTCATTTAATAAATTCAATGGAAATGATGATTGGTCATATAGCCCAACTGTTATTCTTATTGAACAAGAAGAATTAGCATCTTCTGATGGAAATAAAGAATTGATAAAAAAATATATGTCTAAAAAATTAGATGAATGTGGTTATATTGAAAAATTGAAAGATGCTTTAAATTCTTGGAATCCTGAAAAGTAATTTTTAATACCGCATTAACCTGCGTCACAAAATGACGCAGGTTTGTTTTATTATATATATTGTAAGGATAAAATAATGAATAAAAATAAAATTCTTAAAATAATCGATGAATTATCAAATAACGCTATGTTTGCAATGTCTTTAACGTCAAAAGAATTGTTTCATAGTAATATTTGGGCTTGGATGTTGAGAAAATATCCTAAAGTTTTTACACCAGTTTTTTATCCTGAGTATAACAAAAAAGACAAAATAGAAGTTTTGAGAGAATATAAAAATACTGATTTATTCCTAAAAATAGGTGATAAATCTATAATTATAGAAAATAAATTAAAATCATTGCCTGGTAAAAACCAATTGGGAAGATATAATAAACAGTTTTTAAAGACAGTTGATAAGACTATTTTGGTGAGTTATTTTCCTCCTTTATTTACAAGTGGCTATGACTCATTATTATCCTATGATTATCTATTTGAAAAAATAAAAGAATGTTTTGAATCGACAAAATTAACTGTATTTGAAAATACAGATTATACTTTAATTCAATGCTATCTTGAATTTTTGAATTTATTAAATCAGCTTTTGCACAGCATTGATTTTGATTCAAACGATAAAATCGGAGAGTTGTGGGCAATTATTAGAGATAAAGAAATTCAAGAAAAGTTAAAAGCTATAAATTTTGGAAAAACATTTGAGAAAGCATTTATGATAAAACTAACAAGATGGATTCTTTGTGATTTTCCCAATTATCAATTAATAGATACTGTAAACATTGGTTGCGGACGTGATTTAAAAGTTTATAGTGATATGTTATTTTATTTTCAAGGTGCTTGGGATAAAGAAGAACGTAAAAGGCAAGATTTGTGTTATTTGGGTGTAAGTTTGTGGGAAAACGAATATCGATATTATGCAGGATTACATAAAGCACAATGTGGTATTTTTGCACCTAAAAACGGTAGAGCTGACACAGAAAATAAGACCACAGGTTTCAAATATTTGTCGAAAAATTATGGATGGTTTTTTAACCAAGAAAATACGTGTAAATGGAATGGTTACAGTTATGAAAAAGAAATGTACCTATACAAAAAGATAGATATCTCAAATTTAACAGTTAAAGAATTAGCAGAGAAAACAATTAAAGACTTAAGTTTGATATACTTTTATTTAAAGCCAATGAGAGAGAATTTATGTCAAGATTAAACAAAACAGAACAAATTATTGAACTTGCAATGATGTTTCAAAACAGTTATTGTGGGTTATGTATTGACGATATTCAAGAGCATTTTGAATGCTCACGCAGGTCTGCAGAAAGAATGAAGTCACTATTGTTTGACTTGTTTCCTGAAAAGGTTGAAGAAGTACCGACTTCTGATAAGAAAAAACGCTGGAGATTTATTAAAGGAACAATGAATTTCTTAATTTCTTTTACTGTCGAAGATTTTGCAAGTTTGATGTACTTTAAACAGCTTACAAAAGATGAAAATAAGAAAAAGATTCTTGATGAATTAATCGAAAAACTCAAAGCCTTAACGCCTCGCAGGAAATTTCAATCCATTCAAACTGATATTGAAGCATTGATGGAGGCACAGGGTTTTGCCGTTCGTCAATATTCAAGACCGCTTGTTCAATCTAAAACAATGGAAGATTTGAGTCGTGCAATGCTTGCCTATAAGAAAGTTCAGTTTGATTATCCGATAGACAAAGGTCGTCGTAAAATAACCTTAAACCCTTATGGTGTAATTGTTTCAGATAAACATTATCTTGTCGGATTTAATGAATATGTCAATGATTTGCGACTATATAAAGTTGATAAAATTGCTAATCTTAAAGTATTAGAAGAATATTATTTAAAAGATGAAAACTTTTCACTAACAGAATACTGTAAAAATTCGTTTTCAATTTATCAGGAAGACCCGATTACTATCACATTAGAATTTGATAAATCTGTGGCGGAAGATGTTTTGAATTATCACTTTCATCCGACACAAAAGATGAAACAACTTGAAAACGGTAATGTGCAGGTAAAATTTATTTGTGGTGGGAAATATGCAATTTGCCATGAGCTTTTCAAATGGGGTGGTAAAGTCCAGATTAAAAAGCCCGTAGAATTGAAAGATTACTACAAACAATATCTTTCTGATGTATTGAATAATATAAAGTAGTTTATGCAACCTCCAATTCATAGCCTAATTCTTGAAAAATTTTAACGATAGTAGAGAATTTAGGTTCTTTTTCAGATTTAAAAATACTGTAAAGATGAGTTCTGGACATCCCAACTTTTTCTGCAAACCCAGAAACTGTATCTTTCGCTTTAATAACTATTTCTAATGCTCGATAAAATGAATTAAAATCTCCATCTTCAAGATAATCTTTTAAACTGGTATTCAAGTATAATTTGATATCTTCATCAGATTTTAAATCATTAACTATGTAATTTTCTAAATCAAGCGTATGTTTTAATTCTTTCATTGTAAGTTTCTCCATTCTTGAAGTATACTTTTTGCTTTTTCAATATCCTTTGATTGGGTAGATTTATCTCCACCATTTATTAACAAAACAATTATATTATCAACTTCTGTATAGTAAATCCGATAACCGGAGCCAAATTTCAATCGGAGTTCAGATATTTCATTATCGATCTTTTTATGATCCCCAAAATTATTTTCCAATAACCTAGTTAATCTACTTTGGACTCTGGCTTTTGTAGTTTTATCCAACGAATCCATCCATTCAATAAATGGAATCTTGTCATTTGCAAGTTGGGCAATTTTGATAATTCGTTGTTCCATACTTATATTGTATTCTGTAGCAGACAGATTGTCAATACTAGTGTAATTTATGTTTTAAGAATAATAGTTTAAATATCTACAATAATTGTGAAATTTATTTTTTAACTGTAAAATTAGCATATGGTGGAAAGTATTCATTTAATAGATCTTATAGAACCAACATTTGAAAAAATAAGTAATGCTGAATTATTAAATGAAGGCGTTGAAATTTTACCTGAGGATAAGTTATCATTATTTGACGATAAAAAATTTGAAAAATTTGTAGAGGCATGGGCTTTTGGTTGTCAAAGTGAAAAATATTCACATGTTAAAAAAATGGGTGGAGCAAATGATAAAGGTATAGATATTATATGTTACTATCCTGATGAGAATATTGATATATATCAATGCAAAAAATACCAATCTGCGATAACTCCAACTGATTTTTATTTAGAATTAGGTAAATTGATTTACTATTCTTTCAATAATTTTTATCGTATTCCCAATAATTATTATATTGTATCACCAAAGGGAATAGGACCAAAATTAGCTCATTTAATGAATGATAATAAATTAGCACAGGCTTTAATAGAGAACTTGGATCAATACTGCAAATCTCAAATTACAAAAACAAATGATATTGAATTAAATGAAGAATTAAAAACTTATATCAAAAATTTTAATTTTAAAATTATTTCTGAATTAGATATAAAAAATATAATTGCTGAATTTAAAGATTGTAAATATTTTTCGTATTTCTTTGGTCTAAAATTGCTTAAAAAACCGGAATTGGAAAAAATCCCAACAGGCATTCAAAGTCATGAAATAAATTATGTTCATAAATTATTTGAAGCATATAGCAGTGTTGATCATACTGAAATAAGGAATAAAGATACTTTAAATGATAATTTTAGAAAACATTTTGAACGTCAGAGGACTTGTTTTTATTCTGCAGAAAGTTTAAGAGTTTTTACAGAGAAATCTTTTTACAGTAATGATCCATATATTGAATTGCGCAATCAAATTCTAATTCCTGTTGATTCTAAAATACTTATTAAGAATTATCAAAATGGACTAGAAAAATTGGAAGATGCGATTTCTGTTGCGGCTTCAATAACTATTAGAAATAATCCCCTTCAAAATATAACAACATTAATAGATCAGTTGGGAGTTTTGCATCAAAGGGCAAATGATGACGATGATTTTAGGTGGGTAAATGAATAATAGTATTAGTATTGTAGAAACAGCATTAAGAATTTCTCTTTTGTTATTAACTGTAAAAAAAGAAATGAGTCTGGAACGAATTACATGTTATGATTTTATGACTTCATATTTGAATGATTACAATTGTAAACAGGAAAATTTAGAAGCAATTTCACCTTTTGAAAAAGAAGAATTTATTATTAAATCAGAAATTGTTACGAATAGTTTAAAATTTTTGCTATCGTATAATTTGATTAGTGTTTCTTATAATGAAACAGGAATATATTACAAATCAAATGATATGTCTAAATATTTTGTAGATTTATTAAAAAGTTTATATAAGTCTAAAATAATCAAGCAAGTTTTATGGCTAGAAAATAATTATTCTAATTATTCTGATATTGAGTCAGAAAATTTGATTACCAATGTATTAAATTCTAAAAGTCCTACATTTATTCAGTATGGATTAATTGATAAGGAGCATTTTAAATATGCAAAATAAACTTTTTTTAAGAGAATTAAGAAGTGTAAAAGATAATGGAGAATTTGTAAGTGTAACATTTACAAATGGTTTAAATGTTATCTCTGGAATATCCAATACTGGTAAATCTTACATTTTACAATGTATAGATTATGTATTAGGAGCTCAAACAAAGCCAAAAGTCTTAAAAAATTATAGTACTACTTATAAATATTTATTGTTACAGATTGAATGCTCAAATGGTAATAAATTCGTTCTTAAAAGAGATTTTGAAGGCAAAAATTCATCAAAAGTTTTTTTATATCATTGTGACATTGACAAAGTAGAAAATTGTGAAGGTTTAAAATTAACTGCTAAAAAAAGTGATTCAGAAAATTTATCAGATATAATTCTAAAAAAAATAGACTTAGATAAGGTTGAATTATTAGGTAATAAAAAAACAGGTGAAAATTGTTATTTATCATTAAGACTTTTACTTAATTTTATTTTAATTGATGAAGTATCAATTATACAAGTTAATTCGCCAATTTATAAAAATGGTTATGATAAAGCATTAAAAGAATCTTTATTTAAATATTTAATTTCTGGAGAAGATAATTCTTCTCAAAAAATAACGGTTGATTCTGCTCAAATTTATAAAGCTAAATTTCAAGCAAAAATTTCAATGTTAGAAAAACTAATAAATAAAAATTTAGAAGAAATTAAATCTTTGAATGCTAATGATGAATTTATTGATATAGAATCAAAACTCAAAGAATTGAAAGAGCAAATTGAAAAAACTTCAAGAGCAATTGAGGAACATTATGAAAAGAAAAATAAAGTTCAATATGAATTAGAAATAAAACAAAATAAATACATTGAAATTTCTAGATTAATTAATAAATATAATTTACTAAAAGAATTTTATAATCATAATATAGAACGTTATAATTTTATCGCAGAAGGAACATACTATTTAGAACAATTAAACAATGACGTAGAGTGTCCAATCTGTCACCAACACCAAATTTCTCAAAATATTAATACTTCAGCAATAAAGATGGCTTGTAAAGCAGAAGCACAAAAAAATATTTTCAAACTAACGGAACTAGATGAAATTATAGAAAATTCAAATAAAGAAAAAGGATCTTTAGAAAAAGAATTTGCTTCATATAAGATTATTATGCAAAATCTAGAAACTAAACTTAACAAGGAGTTATTACCTTCAAGCAATTTACTAAAAAATGCTTTTAATAATATTCTATTATTACAAAATAATAAAAATAAAAAAGAATGGTTACAAAATGAAAATTATAACTATAGAAATTTAAAACAAGAATACGAAAATGCTATTGAAAATTACAACTCAAGCACTTTTGAACAAAAAATTTCTTCTGAAGCATATATTAATTTTGCTGATGAAATTACCAAAATCTTAAAGGCTTGGAATTACATAGATGAGCATGACTGTATTGATTTTCATGAAAAAGAAATGGATATTTGTATAAATGGTGAACCAAGAAAAAATACTGGGAAAGGACATCGCGCATTAACATATACGGCATTTATTATAAGTTTATTAAAATTTGCAAAAAAACATATCGGATTTGTTATGATAGATTCACCTCTTTTAAATTTGCGAGAAGTTGATGAAAACAACCCGACAGTTAGTCCTGAAATAAAAAATGCTTTTTGGAAAGATTTAGCTGAGACAAAGAATGATTTGCAAATTATAATTATAGAAAATAATGAACCTCCTATTAATATCCAACAAAAAATTAATTATATAAAATTTACAAATGATGAAACAATTGGTCGAAGGGGTTTTTATTAATAAAGATAGAAGCTTTAAACTATATTATAATAATTTTTAATGTTACTATTCAAGTATGAAAAATAAAGTTGTAAATAGTACAATTGGTACAATAAGTAAAGATTTAAAACTTTCTATGAAGACAATCTCAGAAGTGTCTAATACAGTAACTACAATGAAAGCTGCCTCTGATGCTATATCTAATACGGTTGCAACATTTCTTGCTTTCGAAAAACTAACTAATCCTTTACATCAAATATGTAAATTTAATGATTATATAAGTACTATAAAAATTCCAGACTTGTATATTCCTAAGATTAGTCGTATTGCAGAAACAATCAATAGTTTTCAAAATAACATTAAAAAAATCTGCACGAGTATGGATGAAATAAGTTCTATACTAGCTGAATATAACTATTTATTGCCATTAACATTACCTCTTGGTGTTTATTCAGATTTATTAGAATATTTAAATAATACAAAAGAGAGTGGCAATAGAGAAAAAGAAATAGACAACCTTCTTTTAAAACTTTTTTCATATAAAAAATGGGAAATGGCATCTGAAATTGTAAGTAAACTCAATAATAATGATAAAATAAATACTAAAAGAATTGTAATCTTAGAAGATTGTATTAAAGTTTTAAAACGTAATAGTCGAAAAACTGCTGCAAATACAATTTTACCGGTTTTAATTGCTCAGATTGATGGTATTTGGGTTGATATACTCGGTTCGAAAGATAAAGATAAATTAAAAAATACTATTAAAAATATGAAAAATGATAAATATGCTAATCCAGCAAGAGAACTTTTGGTTGATATTTTATTTCAATATACAAGAACAGCGATTCCTGTTAAATCGGATTTTTGCAGAAATAAAATATTACACGGTGAAGAAGTCGAATATGGTTCAATTAATAACGTAATTAGAGCTTTTTTAATTATAGAATTTCTAGATTCTATAAAAACCGATGATGAAGTTAATGAAAAAATCACTGTGTAAACAAAATCATCATTTCCCTGCAAATTCCCTGTTAATTTATCTAGGGAATTTGGGTAAAAACACTTGAGATATCTTAAGTTTTACAATGTAAATTTGAATAATTCACTATAAAATTTTGAAAATTCCTTGTAAAAATGATTTAGCAGGGAATTTTCAGCCAAGCCTGTTGTTTGATAGACTGTTCGCTCCAATATTATTTATTAGGAATACTTATGTTTTCAAAAAAGGAATTGAAAGAGTTAAGCCATATTTGTGCATATTGCGGTAGAGCACTTCGTGATAAAGATAAAACACTTGAGCATATTTTACCTCAAAGTGCAGGTGGAAAAACTGTTAAAGGTAATATTGTAATTTGTTGTGAAAAATGTAATAACAAAAAAGGTAATGTGGATATAAATTCGTTTTTGGCAAGTAGTGAAGCCAGATTATGGCATTTCCAAAATTATCTTAATTTAATTGATATTCAACGTGGTAATGAAGATTATTCTCAAGCAATTCTGGGAAATATAAATAATAGCTTGTATGTAAAAGAACACAAATCAATGCGTGATTCACGCCTTTGTGAAGAGCAAAATGTTGAATACAATATTTATGGAACTGACGTAAATTTTAAACTAAATGAAACTCAAACTAAAATTTTAGATTATTACATTGATAATCCGAATTTTGTAAATCATAAAGAGCTTGCCAGAAAATTAAAAATTAGTAATGGTGAACTTTTAAGGCATATTATTCAGATAAATAATCTTACTGGTATTTTTATTTTGAAAAAAGTTAGTCAAAATGGAATTAAAATGAATGAATTATTTTCTAAATATTTGAATATAGATAAAATTTCTTTATAATAAAGGTGTTAAATAATTTATTTAACACCTTTATTTATACTTTTTGTTATCTTCTTTTTTCTATGCTTCTTTGTGTCTTTTGAACAGGAACAGGAGTGGGATTAGCAAGAAACAAAGCAGCCCGAAAATTCTGAATGAATCCATAAATGCCCACAAGTTTGCTTGTTTTATCAATGTTCCGTATTGAGAATATTGTGCCATGTGTTGTGCAACAGAAACATGTGTATACTGAGCCAACGCTGCAGTTGTGGTTTGGACACGTTCAATAAACGCAGGATTCAAGTCGCTCAATTTACCAACCATCATATATTGGTGCATTTGAGCAAATCTTGTCAACATTGTTGCAACCAGTGAAGTTCCGACCGCACTACCAATATTTTTGAACAAGTTTTGCAATCCGCTGGCATTTGTCATTTGGTCATTATGCAATGTTTCCATTGACAAGTTGATAATCGGAATCATAGATAATCCCATTCCCATACCCATAATATAGTTTGGAATCATAATATTTATGCTCGCGATTTGCAAGTTCAAAAATCCGAATACCAAGCCTGCGCTACCAAGTAGTGTCAACCCTACGCATACCAAAATTCTTTTATCCACTTTATCCGCAATGAGTGCGCAAATAACCATCGCTGTCATACTTCCCAAGCCTCGTGGCATCATTGAATATCCGCTTAAAAATGCGGTATATCCCATCATACTTTGCAAAAATTGAGGCAAAATTGCAAGTGATGCGTACAATACAGCCTGCATTACAACCTGAATAAATGTACCGATAATGAAGTTTCTATCTTTGAATACGCTCAAGTCAACAAGGGTATTTTTTCTGAAAATTTGTGATAAGAAAAATAAAATCCCTGAAACGCAAGAAACACCAAATATCCAGCGAATCCAAGTCGCATTGAACCAATCGGCATTATTACCTTTATCAAAGAATACCTGCAAGCATAACAACCACATTGTCAGGAAGAAAAAGCCCAAACCATCGATTTTGACACCTTTTTGACGGTGAGAATACGGTGGGTTATAAAGCATTTTGCTTGCCAAAATTGCAGCCAAACATCCAAATGGTACGTTGATAAAGAAAATCCACGGCCAAGACCAGTTATCTGTAATCCAACCTCCTAAAACCGGTCCGACAATTGGGGCGATAATTACACCCATACCAAATACAGACATTGCCGTACCACGTTTTTCTTTAGGGAAACTTTCCATCATCAAAGCTTGAGATATCGGAACGATACCGCCACCACCTGCACCTTGCAAAACTCTGAATACAACCATTTCGCCAAGGTTTCTTGCCATACCGCAAAGAAGTGATGCGATAGTGAATATCATAATACTGATGATATAGAAATTTTTTCTACCAAGTAATTTACTAAAAAAGTCAACTGATGGAATAATAATACCGCTGGCGATTAAGTAACTTGTTAAAATCCACATACTTTCATCACGAGTAGCCGAAAAACTTCCTGCCATGTGCGGCAAAGCTACGTTTGCAATAGTACCATCAATTACATATATAAAAACCGCTAACAATGTCGGTACTGCCGAAATCCAAGGATTGGCAGGTAAATATTTATTTTCTTCATCGTCAGCTTGTGCAACTTTATTTTCTAATTCTGACATAAATTCCCCTATAAAAAGGAAAAGGAAATAAGTTCATTAATATATTATAGAACCTGTTTCCTTATTTCCTCTTAAATTTTTATCCTTTATTTAACTTTTACTTTTGGTACAACTGACATTCCCGGAACAATATTGTATTCACTTGGGTCAATTTGTTCTGTGAATACGATTTTTACAGGGATTCTTTGTACGATTTTTACGAATGAACCAACTGCGTTTTCAGGAGGGAACAAGCTTGATTTTGCGCCTGATGCTCTTTGGATAGAGTCAATTTTACCTTTGAATACTTTGTTTGGATAAGTGTCGATTTTGATATCAACAGCTTGACCAGGTTTCATTCCTCTCAATTGGTTTTCTTTGAAGTTAGCAACAACCCAAACATTTTCGGGGACCAATGTGAATAAAGGTGAACCTGCTGTTACGTACATACCTTTTTCAACTCTTCTTGATGAAACTGTTCCTGATTGAGGTGCATAGATTTTTGTATAAGATAAATCTAATGCAGCTTTATCTTTTGCAGCTTTTGCAGTTCTCAAGTTTGCATCGGCAACGGTTTTTCCGCTTTTGTCAGAGAACAATGCTTGGTTTGCTTGTGTCAAACCTGCTTGAGCATTATCATAGTTTACTTTTGCTGAATCATAAGTTTGTTTAGATACTGCACCTTGTTCATAAAGGTTTCTGTATCTGTCTAAATCTTTTTTAGCTAATTTAATATTAGATTCTGCGGCAGCTTGATTTGCTTTAGCATTTTGTTGGTCTAACTTGATTTTTTCAAAACTTGAATCAGCTTGTTCTAACTTGATTTTGTAATCTGCATCATCAATAATTGCAACCAAATCACCTTCTTTTACATGTTGGTTATCTGTTACAAATACGTCTTCAATTTGACCTGATACACGAGGAGCAACGTTTACTGTAGTTGTTTCAACGTAAGCATCATCAGTTGATTCATATTGCATTTCGTTATGAATGTAAACACCTGCCAAAACCAAAACTGCAACAACAACGATACCTGTTATTGTTCTTTTAATTCCTTTTGGTTTTTCGTTTTTAGGTTGTTCAACATTTTGTTCTTCTTTGATTTTTTCTTCCATATTCAATAACCTCTTTTATATTTTCATTTCTACTTCTTGTTCTAAGCCTTCTCTAAATCTTTTTAAAGATTTTATAATTTCAAATTTGTCATTTTCTGATAGAACTTTTGGCAATTTTTCTATATATTCGCGCAAAATTTTAGAAACTTTTGCGGTAATTTCTCTGCCTTCAGGTGTCAATCTCATTTTTCTGACTAATCTGTTATTTTTTGTATCGACAAATCTTTCGATATAACCTTTTTCTTCCAGTGAATTTAAAATTCTGCCTGTGTTTGCTCTATCTTTCAAAATCAATTTTGCCAATTCTCGCTGACATATTCCATCATTTAAACTGATTGTATCCATTGTGGTAAATTCATCCATAGAGACAGGCATTTCTAATTTTTGGAAAATTTGCGAACCCAAATATCTGCAATACCTTGCGGTTTGCTCCAATTGATAATAGATAGATTCAATATAATGTTCACAATTATGCATATAATTTAGATTTTTCTTTATGTTGTAAAAATAATGTGTTGCATTTGCAACAATATTATGTTATCATACTGATATATAAAATGCAAGTATATTTTTTAAGAGGAAATAAAACGTTGAAAAAGAGTATTATTACACTATTATTGGCTAGTTTTATATTAACCGAAATTACCCCTGCGGCATGCTTTGCCATAGGCAATAAAAATCAATCTAACGAACCTAAAAAAGTCTCTATTACAAAAACTCACAAACAAAGAGAAAAAAGTGATGAGTTTAAATATGAATATATTAATTATAATTGGTGGAAAAATTTTAACGATGATATCTTAAACGGATATATTGATAAAGCTATCAAGAATAACTATGATTTGAAAATGGCAACAAATACGGTTGATGAATATTATCAAGCTGTAAAAATTCAATTTGCAAACGAATTACCGATGGCAGGTGTCGGATTTGGACCGGGGTATTCAAAACTTCCTGGGAATAGCAGTGCGGATTGGGCTTTTGCAATGCCTGCATTTGCAAGTTATGAAGTTGACCTTTTCTTAAAAAATCATGACAAAACAAATGCTTCAAAAAAACAATATGAAGCAACATTGCAAGATGAAAGAGCCGCTTATATTTCAATCGCATCAGCTGTTGGTACAACGTATTTGAATATCATTAAACTTGATAAAATGATTGAACTTCAAGAAGAAATCGTAAAAGACAGAAAAACGATTTACAACTTGATGCTTGCAAGAAATAAAGAAGGTTTAACTTCAACTGCTGATACAGTAAAAGCAAATAAAGCATATATTGCAGGTAATACAGATTTGACAGAATACAAAAAACAAAGAACAAAATTATTAAACCAACTTTGTGTATTAATTGGCGAAAATCCAAACAATGCTGACAAAATTACAAGAACATCATTTGAACAATTAAATTACTCAGGTGTAATTCCTACAGAAATTTCATCTGATGTTATTACAAACAGACCTGATTATTTGAAGGCTGAAAAAAATGTTGAAAAAGCAGGTATTGATGTAAAAGTTGCTAAGAAAGAATTTTTACCGACTATCAATATTGGCGCAGTTGCAATGTTTTTATCAGGTGATATCGGCAGTCTTTGGAGTACAAAAAATGCTATTGCTGCACTTGGCGGTGGTCTTGGTTTACCGTTATTCACAGGTGGACGAAGAGTTGCAAACTTGAAGATGAAAAAAGTTGAATACGAAAGAGTTTTGAATAATTATTACAAAACAAATTTGACAGCTATTCAAGAAATCAACGATGCAATGGTTTCAATCAAACTTGATGAAGAAAAATATCAAGATACTAAAAAACAAGCAAAATTGGAAAGAGAAGACTTTGGCTACAGCACAGACAAATTTAATCAAGGTACAATTTCAAAACTTGACTTGACTCAGGTGAAAGAAAATGTATTATTCACTGATAAGCAAGTTGTAAATGATAAAATTAACTGCTTGGTAAATTATATAGGATTGTATAAAGCAACAGGCAGCCAATTATAAACTATAACATACTAACTTAAAATCTTAATCATATTTTTACTTACTAAACCGGTATTTCACAATACCGGCTTCTTTTTTGTGGGTTTGTTTTTATGTCATGATTTTTTTACTGTTTATGTCACCCTGAACAGCAGGAGCAGAGTGCGAAACGAAGTGGAGTCACGTTTTATGCGACTGCGTAGTTTCAGGGTCTCCAATATTACAAATTTTGCATAAGACTAATCTGTTTTATTTGAGATGCTGAAACACCGAG
>DHMN01000008.1:26434-45442 GCA_002405805.1 Cyanobacteria bacterium UBA4641
ATTCTAGTCAGTTCAGCATGACACTTGTTCCCTCGCCCCTTGGGGGACACTAGCCGAACCGACGAGCAAAGCGAGTTGAGTGAGACTGCGTGCCGTATGGCTGAGGGCAAGGGTGAGGGGTGTCCAGTTAGAGATTCCGAAACGCTTTCTTGATGTCACTTGTTCCCCCTATGCCCTCTACACTCTACAAAAAACATCATGTTTGGCGTATTAATATAAATACCGAACATCAAAGGAGATTTCTATGAAGATAGACAAATTTAAAGTCGAAGAATGGTTTAATAAGTATGAAAAAGACGCTGTGTATGATTTGGCGGATACTTGCGTAGAATCTCTTTCGATTGATGAACTCCTTGAAATCACAGGTGATAGAGAAAAACATTTGGCTGAAATTTTTTCTCAAAAGCTCAATTATGGAGCAATTCATGGTTCAGACAGGTTGAAACAAGCGATTTCAACAATGTATACAAACCAAACGCCTGAAACTATAACGATAACCCATGGTGCAATTGGTGCAAACCACCTTGTTATGTTATCTTTTGTTGACCAAAAGGACAAGGTTGTATCAATTGTTCCGACATATCAACAGCATTACTCGATTCCAAAATCATTTGGCGCGGATGTAAAAATGTTTTTCTTGAAAGAAGAAAATAATTGGCTTCCTAATTTGGATGAATTAGAAAAAGTTGTTGGTACGGATACAAAAATGATTTGCTTAAATAACCCCAATAATCCGACTGGCGCGGTTATTCCTGATGAAATGTTATATAAAATCGTTGAAATTGCAAAAAAATCAAATGCTTATATTCTTTGTGATGAAGTTTATCGCGGTTTGAACCATGATGGAAATCCCTTTTCTGTTTCAATTGCAGATATTTATGACAAAGGAATTTCTACATCAAGTATGTCAAAAGTCTTTTCTTTGGCTGGTTTGCGCCTTGGTTGGATTACGGCTGACAGAAAAATTATTGATGTAATTAATCATCAAAGAGAGTACAACACAATCAGCGTGGGAATTTTGGATGATTATTTTGCAAGTTTGGCTATTGAAAATAAAGACAAAATTATTAAACGCAATTTGGATAAAATTGCTATCGGTAAAAAAATCTTGACGGATTGGGCAACATCAGAGCCAAAGGTACATTTGATTGAACCAAAAGGTGGAACAACTGCATTTGTGCGATATGATGCGCCATTGTCTTCGGTTGAACTTTGTGCCAAATTGCAGGATGAAACAGGGGTGATGATTCTCCCGGGGGAAACTCTGGAGATGGATAGATATTTGCGTATCGGATATGGCAATAATTTTGAACAACTACGCAAAGCCCTTGAAATATTTTCAAATTGGCTTTGAGGTTGTGGATTGGATGTCATTTTTGAAAGCGTTTTGGAATCTCTAACCGAGCAAGGTAAGCATTGTCATTCCGAATTTGTTTCGGAATCCTTTCAATAATCAAAATTAGGCACATGTAATATTTGTTAAATATTAATTATGGAAAAGATTCTGAACCAAGTTCAGAATGACATAGACCTAAGTGTTTATTTAGAGATTCCGAAATAAATTCGGAATGACAGTTAATTTTTTAAAAAATCATGTCATTATGAGGAGCAATGGTTTACAAATATAGCAATAGACTCCACGGCGCGACGTGGTAATCCACTACATATCGGTCATGTCCCCCCACCTCGAAATCAAAGATTTCGGTCCGCCCACAAGCGGCGGACATGTTGACCTATGTGTTGTGTCTCTCCGTATGGGAGAGACCGAAATTGTATTTGAGCGGTACGCGAAATTTTACAATTTCGAGTGAGGGTTCGGACAACATTTGTATCAGATATGTTACAAAATGTGAAGGTGCCGCCAAAGAGGTGAAAATGCTTGATATAATTCCTTAAAGGTTAGGTTAGGTTAGGTTAGGACAAATTGTCTGATAAAATGGTATAATCAATTGGTATTAGTTTATTAAATGAGGTAAATATGCAACAATTCAATGCAAATCAGGTTCAACAAGAGGAAAAACCAAAACATAATATTTTTTCTACTGAAAATTATGGTATAGGCAGGTTAGAATTTTTAGGGTGTAATATCTTAATTTACATTATGGTCATGGGTGTTGTATGCGTGTTCGCGTTTATTGCAGCCCTTATCGGAGTTGATAGAATATCAATAAAGATTTTTGGACTTATTTCTGCAGCGATTTCATTAATTTATTTATTAACTTTGAATTATGCCCACAGATTGTATAATATTGGTTGGACAGATGAGATTAATTCAAAAACAGTTGCATTTATGCTAATGTTTGTTGGTGTTGGAGGTTCTTGTATTCCGATTGTTAATATCTTTGCAGGCTTGTTTCTGTTTATTTTGACTTTAATTTTGCTTATTGTTCCAGGGGATAATGAGTAGGAAAATTTGCCACCATAATCGGATAATCTCTTGCAAAATGGGCAATTATTTTTTAAAATGATTTACAAAGTCAAAAAGTCCAAAGGAGTTGGGGTATGCAAGAAATTAAATGTCCAAAATGTGGTGAAGTTTTTCAAGTAGATGAGTCAGGATATGCTGCCATTGTAAAGCAAGTTCGTGACAAAGAGTTTGAAAAAGAGGTAGATGCGCGCGAATCTCAATTTGCGTCAGAAAAAGAAACTGCAATTATGCTTGCAAAAGCCGAAAGCGAAAAACAGTTTAATGTAACCCTTTCTCAAAAAGATATATTGATTTCTCAACTACAATCTAAACTTGAGGCGCAAGATAGTGCGCAAAAGCTTGCTGTAAGTGATATGGCGGCAGAAAAAGATAAAGAACTTGCACAAAAAGATACCCAAATTGCTCAACTAAAGGCTCAAATTGACTCTTGCGAAAAAGACAAGGAGCTTGCAGTAAATAAAATTGTCGGAGAAAAGGACAAAGAACTTGCCGAAAAAGAAAAACATATCGTAAAGCTTTCAGGACAAATTGAGACAAGCGAAAAGGAAAGTCAGTTAAAAGAACAATCTATAAAAGACCAGTATGAAGAGCGATTAAAGCTAAAAGATGAAGAAATCGCGCATTACAAGGATTTTAAATCAAGATTATCTACCAAAATGATTGGAGAAAGTCTTGAACAACATTGCGAAATTGAGTTTAACAAATTGCGTTCAACAGGATTTCAAAACGCATATTTTGAAAAAGATAATGACGCGAAAACAGGCAGTAAAGGGGATTACATATACAAAGACTACGACCCTGATGGGGTTGAAATTGTTTCTGTAATGTTTGAAATGAAAAATGAAATGGAAACAACTTCTACCAAGAAAAAGAATGAGGATTTTTTGAAGGAGTTAGACAAAGACCGTCGTGAAAAGGATTGTGAATATGCGGTTTTGGTTTCACTTCTTGAACCTGATAATGAATTGTATAATTCAGGAATTGTGGATATGTCACATCGTTTTCCTAAAATGTATGTTATCCGTCCGCAGTTTTTCATTCCGATGATTACGTTGTTGCGTAATGCTGCGATGAATGCTCTTCAATATAAGCAAGAGCTTGCTGTTATCAAAAATCAAAACATTGATATTTCTCATTTTGAAGAAGATATGAATGAGTTTAAAGACAAATTTTCAAGGAATTTCAGACTTGCCAGTGAAAAATTCCAAAAGGCGATTGAAGAAATTGACAAAACGATTGACCACCTTCAAAAAACAAAAGATGCATTGCTATCTTCAGAAAATAATTTGCGCTTAGCAAATAACAAGGCGGAAGATTTGAGTATCAAACGTCTTGTAAAAAACAATCCTACAATGGCTGCAAAATTTGCTGAACTGGAAGATAAAAAGAATATCTAAATACTGCTTTGTAAATTCTTTTCCCAAGTATATGCACTTGAAATGCTTTCATCTAGTGTATGTTGAGGTTTCCAGTTTAAATTTTCTTTTGCCTTGTTATTATCCGCAACAAGACTTGCAGGGTCTCCTGCTCTACGAGGTTTTATTTCAACAGAAATTGTTTTTCCGGTAACTTTTTCACAAGCTGAAAATACTTCTTTAACTGTATTCCCGTCATTTGTTCCAAGATTGAAATAGTTTGTTTCGCCACCATTATCCAAGTATTGAAGTGCAAGTAAATGAGCTTGTGCCAAATCCTCAACATTGATATAATCCCTTACGCAAGTTCCGTCTTTTGTATCATAATCATCTCCAAACATTTGGAAAGTTTTGCCATTATTAAAAGTTGACTTTAAAATATTTGGTATAAGGTGCGTTTCAGGGTCGTGCCATTCGCCAATTCGAGATTTGGAGTCAGCTCCTGCAACATTAAAATATCTCAATCTCACAGATTTTAAACTATAAGCTTTATCATAATCATCCATAATTTTTTCAATCATTAATTTAGTTTGACCATACGGATTGATTGGGTTTTGCGGATGTTTTTCATCAATTGGAATATAAACAGGCTCACCATAAGTTGCAGCAGTTGAAGAAAATACAATCTTTTTAACATTGTTTTCAAGCATTGCTCTTAAAAGATTAATCGTTCCGCAAACGTTGTTTATATAATATTTTTGAGGATTAACAACTGATTCTCCAACTTGTGAAAATGCCGCAAAATGTACAACTTTTTCAATATTATAGTGTTTGAACACAGAATTTATATCCTCAAAATTTGTCAAATCTCCTTTTTGAAACTCAACGTGTCCGAATTTTTTCAAAGTTTCAACAGTTTCAATATGACCGGTTGATAGGTTGTCAAAAATAACGACATCATTATTTTTTTCTAACAATGCCATTACACAATGACTTCCTATATATCCTGCTCCACCTGTTACTAATATCATTATCTGCTCCTTTTTACTTATACAAACAGATTTGTTACTTTGAATTTAGATACATCAATAAGTCCTTTGTCGGTGATTTTGATTTCAGGAATTACTGACAATGACAAAAATGCCATGCTCATGAATGGGTCATTGATTTTGCAACCTATATCAGCGGCGGTTTGTTCAAGTTCTTGTAATTTTGCCATAACTTCTTCGGCTGGTTTATTTGAAATCAGACCGGCAATCGGAAGTTCCAATTGAGACAATATTTTTCCGTTTTCTACAATAATTTTACCACCTTGAGATTTAACAAGCTGGTTTGCCGCATAATACATATCTTCATCATTTGTGCCGATAATAATCATGTTGTGGCTGTCATGCGCAATTGTGGATGCGATTGCACCTGATTTCAACCCAAAACCTTTGACAAATCCGAGTCCGATATTACCTGTAGCTTTGTGACGTTCGATTACTGCAATTTTTAAAATATCGTTAGTTGTGTCAGAAACTGCGTAGCCGTTTTCGTTTTTCACTTCTTCTATTGACAATTTTGTAATCAATTGTTTTGGAATAACATTAATTACTTTGATTTTATTTTTGTTTTTCGGAATTTTTATTTGAAAATCTTTTTTCTTCAACGGTTTGATGTTTACAGAACCTCTCAATTCAGGTGGTTTAAATTCTGTCATATCAATTGTCATCTGACCGTTTTTGGCAACGAGTTTTCCTTTTTTGAATACCATTTTAGGGTCAAAAGTTTTCAAATCATCAAATACCAAGATATCTGCATTGTACCCCGGAGCGATTGCACCTGTGTTTGGAATGTTGAAGTATTCTGCCGTGTTAAGACTTGCCATTTGGATTGCTTTAATTGGGTCAACACCTAATTCTACAGATTTTTTAACCATACCTGAAATATGTTTTTTCAAGTGTTTAGGGTGTCTGTCATCTGTTACAAAGATACATTTTCTTGTATTGTATTTTTTTAGTACAGGAATCAATGGTTCTAAATCCCTTGCTCCTGTTGCCTCACGAATCATTATATACATTCCGAGTCTTATTTTTTCAATTGCCTCATCAGGGTTTGTACATTCGTGGTCAGATGCAACACCTGATGCGACATAAGCGTTTAGGTCTTTGCCTGACAGGCTTGGTGCGTGTCCGTCCACTCTTTTGTGTTTTTCTAAACCGAGTGCAATTTTGCTCAAAACTTCTTTATCGCAATTTACAACCCCAGGGAAATTCATCATTTCTGCAATTCCAAGAACCCAAGGTGCATCAATTAAAAGAGCCAAATCATAACAATTTAAGTCAACCCCTGAAGTTTCAAGTTTTGTTGCAGGTACGCAAGATGGCAACATAATGAACACATCAAGTGGGAGGTCTTTTGTTGCCTCTCTGATAAAACTTATTCCTTGCAAACCCATTACGTTAGCTATTTCATGTGGGTCTGCAACAACGGTTGTTGTACCTGATGGGATAACCAATTTGGCAAATTCGGATGGCAATAACATCCCACTTTCTAAATGGACGTGACCGTCAATGAATGATGGTGAAACGTAAGCACCTTTTAAGTCAATTTCTTTTTTGCCTTTGTAGCCTTTAGAAATCCCTGCGATTTTGCCGTCTGTGATTGCAATATCTGTTTCATAAATCTCTTCAGATAGTACATTGATTAGTTTTGCATTTTTTAAAACTAAATCAGCAGGTGTTTTGCTTGAACTTACTTTTATAATTTTTTCAATATCTGTCATAATTTGCTTTCTCTTTTTCTTTTAGGGTTTATATATGATATTAATCTTTTTGGCAAAATATGTCAAATATTTTTGATAAATAAAATAAAATTAAATATAATAACTTGCAATTCCGTTTGCGTAACCGCCAATGATTTCATCAGTACCGCTTTTGACAATTTTTGCAGGTGTATGGTATGAACTTTCTAATTCGGTTACAACTTTTCCTATTGCAGGTTTTGATTTTGGTATTAAATGGCGTAATTCTTTTGGAGTTTCCTCGCAGCAATCTACTAAGACTTTTTCACCTTTAGGGATATTCTTTTTTATAAAATCAAAGATTTTCACTGAAGGGTCATTGGCAACATGCCAAGTATTATTTAATGTTGTACCGTCGCCATGTCCAAAAATAATATATTTTATGTCTTTAGGGAATCTTCCGTCTTTTATGTCGCGCAATATTGTATTTGCTAGGTTTGAAAATGATATTGCTTCTTTTGGGTTTGTCATTATCATTTTTATACCTGTTGCTTTTGTAAATAAATCACAAGCTTCTTGTGCTTGTTGTGCTGTTGGAGATGTCGACATAATTGTTTGAAACTTTTTACCAACAGGATTTGGTTTAATTGTATTTTTTAAGTCATTTAACAATACTCTGCAACTAGCTCCAATAAAGCTTGTGCGCCAAGATAGTTCTGGTGCCAATATATGTGCATCTTTATTAAGTAAATGTCTAAGACCTTTGGTGATGATATTCATATTTCCCCTAAAAATACTTTATAATTATATAAAGTATTTTTCAGGTCAAAATTTGCTTAAATTTAATTATTTCTTTATTGGTGGTATATCAAGATAATTTCTTGCCTCAGCGTCGACAAAATTATTTACCTTTTGAACAAAATATTTTTGTCTTTCGCTGGTTTCAGGTTTGTTGACAATTTTTCTTGTTAATTTTGCCATAAATGAATATAGTGCAAGCACTTTGTCATTAGTCAGCATTATATTTTTGCCGTTGATTTTAAACTTTGCATTTGCTACATCAACAATATCATCTTTGACTTCAAAACCTTTTGCTTGGAGTTCTACATGATTGGGTGCTTTAGGATTTAGGCAATATAGCGCGTAATCTCCGCCGGAGCGTTTTATTGCTCCGAAGAAATCTCCGATATCATCACCTTGAGTGTCTTTTGTCAAATCACAGTGAATGAGGATTTCAGATTGTAGTTTCTCCCCTTGTTTGATTTCGTTGTCATAAGAGAGATAACTGCCAAATTTTTTAAACGATTTTTGATATATTTTTATATTTTCTATTCCGGTAAATGATACGTCCATATTACCTATAAACCTTGGCAAAATATTTTTTGCTATTAAGTTTTTAAAATGTCTTTCAAATCGTTTTCTGGTGTTGAAATTGGTTGAATGTTGAATTTTTCAACAAGAATGTTAAAAACATTTTGCGATACAAATGCAGGAAGGGTCGGACCAAGTTTTATATTTTTGATTCCTAAATATAAAAGTGTCAGCAAAATACAAACGGCTTTTTGTTCATACCAAGATAAGACAAAAGATAGCGGAAGTTCGTTGACTGAACAATTGAAGGCTTTTGCAAGTTCTGTTGCCACTTTGATTGCCGAATATGCATCGTTGCATTGTCCCATATCAAGTAGGCGCGGTATACCGTCAATTTCGCCCAAATCTATATCGTTGAACCTGTATTTGCCACAAGCAAGTGTCAAAACAAGGGTGTCTTTTGGAGTCTGTTCGACAAATTTTGTATAATAATTTCTGCCGACTTTTGCGCCGTCACATCCTCCAACAAGGAAAATATGTTTAATTTTTCCTGATTTTATTGCGTCGATTACCTTGTCTGCGATACTTAATACCGTATGGTGTCCAAATCCTACGGTCAAAAGGTCGCCGCCATTTATTCCCGTTAGGTGTTGGTCTTCTTTATATCCGCCAAGTTCAAGCGATTTTTTAATTATCGGTGTAAAATCTTTATCTTCGCCAATATGAACCATTTCAGGAAAACCTACGACATCGGTTGTGAAAACTCTATCGGCGTAACTCGGTTTTACAGGCATGATGCAGTTTGTTGTAAATAAAATCGGTGCAGGAATATTTTCAAATTCTTTTTGTTGGTTTTGCCAAGCTGTACCAAAGTTACCTTTCAAATGTGGATATTTTTTTAATTCAGGATAAGCATGGCAAGGCAGCATTTCGCCATGGGTGTAAATATTTATCCCTTTGCCTTTAGTTTGTTCAAGCAGTAGTTCCAAGTCGCGCAAATCATGTCCTGATATTACGATAAACGGACCTTTTTCAATGTTTGTAGATACTTTTGTCGGCTCAGGGTTGCCATAAGTTTCGGTGTTAGCTTTATCCAAAAGTTCCATACATTTTAAATTTATTTCCCCTGTTTTAAATACGTATGATGTTAATTCAGCAGGTGTCAGGTCTTTTGATATTGCTTTTAGTGCTTCATAAAAATACTCGTCTACCGTTTTGTCTCGATAGCCCAAAACTCCGGCATGGTGCGCGTAAGCAGCCATCCCTTTCAGTCCGAAAAGAATTAAAGATTTTAAACTCCTAATATCTTTATTGCAGTTCCAAACAGTGTCGATGTTGAATTTAGAGCCACATGGAATATGTTCTCTGACTTTTTTTGTTATGTTTTCAATTGCGGTGTTGTCAAAATTAACGTTGGTAATAGTTGTGAAAAGTCCGTCTACGATTAAATCCGTGTTTGTTTCGTTTATTTCACCACAGATTGCAAGTTTAATTACGGAACTTGTTAATTCGTCTTGCAAATTTGCCGTATCAGGTTTTTTGCCACAAACTCCTGATACTGTACAACCTTTACCTTGTGCCGTTTGCTCACATTGAAAACAAAACATATTCATAAATCTCTCCTTAGTTTTTTCAAGATGATGATATGTTAAATCTTCGAGTTTTCAATTTGGTAACTTGGGGGATAAGGGAGGATGATTTTAATAAATTTTGGAAAAATATTTATTTTATGTTATTAAATAAATATATCAAAGGGGTATTTATGGCGACAACGGCAACAAGAAACAAAGGTCAAAAATTGATGGATTTTCCTGATAATTATACTGTTATAGATATTGAAACGACAGGATTATCCGCTTCTAAAAATGAGATAATTGAACTTTCTGCGTTGAAAATTCGAGATAATGAAATTTTTGATTCTTATACAACGCTTGTTAAACCATTATCAAGAATTGGCGGTTTTATCACAAAATTGACAGGTATTTCAAATGAAATGGTTGAAGATGCTCCGTTGATTGAAGAAATTTTGGAAGAATATTTGAATTTTATCGGTGATGATATTGTTGTTGGGCATAATGTAAATTTCGATATTAATTTTATTTATGACAAGAGTGTAAAATGCTATGACAGAGAGTTTCGCAACGACTTTGTCGATACTTGTACAATGTCTCGCAAATATTGTCCGACAAGAAGTCATAAATTGGATTATGTTGCAGAATATTATAAGGTTGATGCAACAGGTCATCACAGAGCCGATAATGATTGCCGTATGACTTATGGAATTTATAATGCGATGAAAAAGCAAGTGCAGAGTGAATTCTAAAAATTTTCCTTGCCAAAATGCTTATAAAATGGTATAAATTAACATAGTGCACAATTTTAAAAAGGTTTATTTTATGAAACTTGATTCTAATTTTATTGCTCAAATTTTGCTAACCATGGAAAATGAAAAGGATTATGTTATTAATTCACATTCTCTAATGCAAAAGTTGAAAATAAAAGGAAAAGATGCCGAGCGTAAATTCATGGGGCATATTTTAGTTTTGGGAGATGAAGGCTTGATTGATTCTTTTTCTGCCAAATATCCGTTTGGGTTTGTTTATTGTGTGGGCGGTGAATACAGTATTATGGATGTCGGCTACAGGCTTACTGCAAAAGGATATGAAATGATTGATGTTTTGCGTAACAAAAATTAGCAAATCAGATAGCAAAATAAAAAATTTTAAGCTTTATAAAGCGTATAATTGACAATAAAAAGTGGTTATAATAATATAATTTCAAAAAGGAAAGATTTTTAAATGAGAAACAACACTATGATGATGCAAATGATGATGATGCAAAGCCCAAGGTTAGGCGGTCATTGTTGTGCGAATCGAATGTGTTAGAGTTCATAAATAAGCAAGCAATTTTACAAGAACCGCCTAAAAGGGCGGTTCTTTTTTAGTATTTAGACTCTGACACAATGAAAGGAAAAATTTAAAATGATACCAAGCATAACAAATGACGTAAAATTAAATACCCGAAAATATTTAGCAAACAACAACAATAATACTCAACCGCAATTCCAAGGCGGAGCAAGTGAATTTAGCAACAAAAGTACAAAATATTTGGATAAATTTTTAAAATCTCAAGAAAATTTATCTTCAACAAGATTTATACAAGGCACTTTGACAAATTGGTTTCCAAAAGCAGTATTATCAAGAAGTTTCATTGATTTTAGCGAATTTACGTTTTTGGAATTTTTAGAATCAGGCATTTTTTATTTTGCCGCACCGTTTTTTGGTGAACATTTATTCCGCAATGGTTTGTTCAAAAAAGCTCAACCTAAAAAACTTGGAGATTCCATCGCTAAAAATTTGTCAAAAAGTGTTGATGAAATAAAAAAATCTAACCTTGATAAGGAGTTGAAAAAACGCTTGATTACGACAAAAGCAGGTATTGTACTGGCATGTGTGACTGTTCCGGCGTTAGAATATGCTCTTGGTTTTGCTAAAAATTTGTTTACTTTAAAAGTGTTTAAGGTTAGTGATTTTAATAATGTTGCGAATTTGAATAAGGAAAAAAATGAAAATACTGAACAGCAAAATCGTGTAGAATCTCATTCTAAAAAAGTTTTGTTAAAAACAGGTTTGTTGTCTGCTACAGGAATCGGTTCTGGGATTGCATTATCAGTGTTTGGGCATAAATCAAAAGCTGCAAGAAGATTTTCTCATATTTTGCTTGAACCTGGAGAAAATCTTTCAAAATTGTTCCACAAATTCGGTTTTAATTCAGAAAAAACAGATAAATTTTTGAAAGAATATTTGAAACTTGATTTTGAAAACAGCAATGGTAAATTTGCCCTAAGTAAAGGTCAATTGGCTTTGACTTGTATTACAGGTTTGTTCGGATATTCAAGCGCTGCAAAAGATAGAGGCAAATTAGACTTTTATGAAGTTTGGACAAGAGTTCCGCTTGTTGTGTTGTATACCATTTTCGGTTCTTCAATTTTAGATGCAGGATTTAAGAAAATTTTGGCGAAAAAAGGAAAATTCCCTGAATTGATTAAACAAGATAAAAACGGAGCAATCGGCGCTGTACCTTCTCGCAAAGAATTACCTGCAATTGCTGAAAAGTTGGCAAAAGCAAACAACACAACAGTTCAATCAGAACTTGAAAAATTGATTAAACAAAAATCTGTTATAACTGGTGTTCCGTATTTGTTCAGCTTGGTTGCAATGGGCTTTACTTTGAGCGCGGTTTCAAGGATTTGGACAAAATACAGATACGACCATCAGGCAAAATCTGAAAGCCAAAACCCAAAAATTAACACTCAGGATTTTGTAAAATTCAGCCCTGCATTTGAGGGTTTTAGAGTGGCTAAGTAATTGAATAAAGTCAAAAAATATGCTAAAATGGTGTAGTAAAGAGGTTTTATGACTATAGCAAACAAACTTGGCATAACAGAATCTGCGGAACTTGCAAGAGTGGAAGAAAAAATTAGCAAAACAAAAGCTCTTGGGATTTTTGATTCAGGAATTTTGAAGGATTTGCCTGTTGGCAAATTTGAGACTTTAGCTGCAATTCACAAATATCTGTTTGATGAAATTTATGATTTTGCAGGCAAAGTCCGTGATGTAAATATAGCCAAAGGTAATTTCCGTTTTGCTCCTGTTATGTTTTTGCAACCTGCGTTAGACCATATTGATAGTATGCCTCAGTCAAATTTTGATGAAATTATAGACAAATATGTTGAAATGAATATTGCTCATCCTTTTAGAGAAGGAAACGGACGCAGTACAAGAATTTGGCTGGATTTAATTCTAAAAGCCGAAATCGGCAAAGTTGTTGATTGGAGTAAAGTTGATAAAGAAGATTACCTTCTTGCGATGGAAAGAAGTCCGATTAGAACCATTGAAATTAAATCAGTGTTGAAAAATGCGCTGACAGATAAAATTAATGATAGAGAAATTTATATGAAAGGCATTGATGCAAGTTACCATTACGAGGGCTACAATCTTTATAACAGCAAAGATTTGTTATAATGCTTTGATAAATTCTGCAAGGTGTTGAGCGATGATTTTGTGGGATTCTTTTGTATAATGCAGTCCATCGGTTTGGGATGGTTTGACAAATTCGTTAAAATCAAAATACTTGCAATTGTTTTCTTTTGCCACTTGTTCAAATATAGGAAAAACTTTTTTTATTCGCTCAACAGACGTCAGGTCAAATTGCATTGCAAAAATTCCATCCAATATGTTGCGTTGGATTTTTACAGGCGGAATTATAATTATCTCGGTGTTTGGATTAGCGTCTTTTAGCGAATTAATCAGTTTTTGCAATCCTTCGCGCGCGATATTTTCATCAAGATTGTAGAAAAATTGTGCATCATTTGTCCCTAATGCCAAAACGCAAATATCAATGTCTTTGTGGTTTTGCAAATATATCGGCAAATACTCACCACCTGAGTGTTTAATGCTTTCAGGACTCTTGAAAAATCCCATTCTGTTATTTAAGCCTTCTTCCAAAACTTCAAAATCAGGAGCAAGCAGAGTTGATAAAATTCCGCTCCATCTTTCATCTTTTGAATATCTTGCGCAATTGGTCGGGATAAATCCGTAGGTGTTTGAATCGCCGTAGCATAAAATATTTTTCATAACGCTTATTATATAATATATTTAAAAAAGGGGCAAATGTATGAAAAAATTTTTTTGTGAATTTCCGTTAGGCAAAATTTGGATAACCGAAAAGGATGGTAAGATTTCGCGGATTGCCTACCATGAAGAAGATGAATGTGAAATTCTTGAGACTCCACTGATAAAAAAGACAATAAGGCAACTTGGGGAATATTTTTGTGGAGAAAGAAAGACATTTGATGTTCCGATTTTGATTGAGGGAACGGAGTTTCAGAAAAAAGTTTGGCAAGCTTTGATGACAATTCCTTATGGCAAAACCGTTTGTTATGGTGATATAGCAAAACAAATCGGACAGCCAAAGGCCTCTCGTGCTGTTGGTGGCGCTAATAACAAAAACAAGATTCCGATAATTATTCCTTGTCATAGGGTAATTGGCGCAAACGGAAAGCTTGTAGGTTATTCTGACGGTTTGGATAAAAAAGAACTTTTGCTTAATCTGGAGTTTAAATACTCGCAAAAATAAGTGATGTTTTCTGGGTGGAATTTTTTGTCATTCTGAAAAGATTAAAAATCTTTAACAAAATATAATAATTGTCATTCCGAATTTATTTCGGAATCTCCAATTGAACACTTTAGCCTAAGTGTCATTCTGAGCAGTATGAGTTTTCGTAGGTCGGCATTGCTATGCCGACAAAATTTACTTTTTCTCAATTACGGTATCTTTTAGAAACTTATTTTTTACAAAACTTCTTTTCTTTGGAGTGGTGAAGTTGCTTGAGTTTTCGCCATTATTTGATGTGTTTAAATTAATATTTATTGTATTTCCTTTTTCAATGCCATTGTAGAGTTGATTTTGATGTTTTATATAGCGTTGTCTTTCTCCTGCTCGAATGGCATTTTGTGGTGTAAACAAGGCATTTGAACCAAGTTCAACAGGTTGAGTATTGATAAGGGCGCCCGCACTGTTATAAACATATTCTCTTGCTTGTACACTGCAACCGATTGCAAAACTTGCAAAAATAAAAAGACCAACTAAAATTTGTTTCATATAATTTCCTTTTATAATGAACATCATAATCTTATAACGAAATTGTATCATATATTGTTCATTTGTGCGCAAAAAAAGTGGGATTTTGTCCCACTTTTCAAATTTTTCTAGTTAAAATAAGTGATTCCGTTTCTTGTGTAAGATTTTGGAGTGCTTATTTTGTAATTTTTGTCAAAGCGAGAAATCTCAACAGGTGCTGTACGCGCGGTTTGTGTTGCAACTTGTGTCCCATAACCATATCCGCCACCATAGCCGTATCCTACCCTTCCTGTTCCATAGTTGGCAATTGCTCTTGTCATGGCTTTTTCGCGTGCGATAGCTCTATTTCTTGCTCCGGCTCTGATTGCGTTTTGAGGTGTGAATAATGCATTTGAGCCAAAATTGTGGATTGAACGTACTTGACCATGGCTTACACGTGCAATTGGTTGTCTTCCACCTGCTCCATAAATATATTCAGCTGCATTCACTGACATTGTTGAAAACAAGATTACTAAAACTGTTAAAATAATTTTTTTCATTTACACACATCCTTCTTTTTCCTTGTCCTTAGAATACCTGACAAATTTTTATTTTGCTACTGATGTAACAAAATTTTTACCTAACTTAATAAATCAGTTTAAAATCAGGATGCCAAAATTTAGATATATTGCAAAAATTACTTGTAAAAGATATGGAAGTAAAAGAAATCCTGCAAGTTTTGAGACTTTGAAGAAATAAATTATGGTTAATATCAATAATAATAACAAAATTATTACATCAAACAGTGCAAAATTTATGGATTTCAAGGTGAAAAATATGTAGCTCCACGCGAAATTAAAAATCAGTTGACATAAAAATAAATTGATTGCGATTGATTTATTTTTTGAATTTGGTTTGGATAAAACAATGAAAAAAGCAATTGCCATCAATGAATACAAAACTCCCCATGCTATCGGAAAATAAGCTGCAGGTGGGGTGTATGGCGGTTTTGCAAGTTCTTGATACCAAATATTCATATAAAAATTATTGATAACTTTTATGAATAAGAAAATTGCAGAGGTGGTTAATTTTGCAAAGTGAAACGTAATGTGCCGTTATCATCAATGGTTTCATTCCACATAGTTTTTGGGCGAACCCAAACCTGACCGTCTTTGACTGATTGGTAAACAACCATTTCGTCTAAATTTTCGGAGTGTTTTCCAAGTGCGATAATTTTATACAAATTACCTTTATAGTGTTTATAAATTTTTCCAACAGTTATTTCTTGCATAATTTATCCTAATCTTAAAACTGCGCTATGGCGTAATGTGGTTGCGTTTTCGTTTCTGTATGAATAAAAAATATCGTTGTTATGCACCGTACAATATGGGCAAACATCGATTTTTGTTATGCCAATTTCTTCAAGTTGCCTTTTGTTGATGTTTTTCAAATCGACAAAGATATTTCCCTCACGTATTTCTGAAAGTCCGTCAAAATTATTGACCGTTTTAGATAATTTTTCGAGAACTTCCTCACCAACATTATAACAGCAAAAACCAATAGCAGGCCCTATTACGGCGATTATGTTTTTAGGTTTTGAGTTGTAATTTTTAATTAATTCTTGTGCGGTTTTAGCTGCAATTTTTCCTGCTGTTCCGCGCCAGCCTGCATGAGCAACTGCTCCGATATTTTGAACTTCATCACACAAAATTACCGGTGTGCAATCTGCAAAATTTAAGAAAATCCCAAGATTTTTATCTGTTAAAATTAGGGCATCCGTATTAGGATAAGAAACCTTGTTTTCTATTGCTAATTCGATATTTGAGGTATGTGTTTGAGTTGGTGAAATTAGATTTTTTTCATCAATTTTTAAAAACTTACAAATTATTTTTTTGTTTTGCTCAATTTCAGTATTATTTTGCGCATCAAGATTTTTGTCGCAAATACAAATTTCTCTGGTTGTAAAAAAGGCTTGCGCATTTTTTATATAATCTGATTTTAATACTTTTTTCCCATCAATTTCTTCAAAATAAAACATGATTTTATTGTAGCAATGTTTGAGGAAGAATTGAAATTTTTAACAAATATATAAAAATAATTTTATTTTTCATAAAACAATTTTCCATATTGATTTATGTTTTTAATCATTCCGTCGTGAGAAAGTTCTTTAAAATCAATTACATCAAATTTGTATGGAGTAGGGAGTTCATCAAGTTCTCCTGCATAGCGGAAAAATGTTTTATGATTGTCTGTCCATACTGCTAAATCTATGTCGGAGCTGTTTTTGAAATTACCTTTAGCTCTTGAACCAAAAATTACCACCTTTTCAATTTCAGGTTTTGTTCTGAAATATTCAAGCAATTCCGTAATCGTTCTTTGTGGCAATCCAAAGTTATCCATTGATTTTTCCTTTAAAAAATATGTATAAATTTTCAAATTGTGGAATATATTTTTCTAAAATTTCGTGAGCTAATTGATTGGCAAATTCAACATTGTAGGTGTGAGAAGTTTTGTTTCTTGACTCCATCATGTCTATCCAAATTTGTCCATCTTCAATTATATTACTTTGAAATGCTTCTTTTATGGCTTCTCGCGGAGTGTTTACTTTGATTCCGTTGTATTCTAAATAGTCTTTTTGAGTTTTCCACGCAAGTTCAAATGTGATTTCAAAGGCTTGAACAAGAGCCATTATTGCGATATCTGTTATGCCGTTTTGGGTAATATAATCTTTTGCTATAGATAAATTTTTCTTAGCTTTTTCAAAGTTTTCAAAACGTTCAATCCAGCGCAAATTTTGCATTATCCAATCCTCATTTGTCAAAAATTATATCATGTGACAAGTCAAAACACAATTGTAACGAAAAAAATTCGTAGGTCGGCATTGCTATGACGACATTATTTTTTTATAAGCAGTGTAATGTCACCCTGAACTTGATTCAGGGTCTATCCATTTGATTGAAAAGCAATGCACAAAGGTCAATTATTAAAATCAGCATTGATAGATTCTGAATAGGATAAAATCTACGTTGCTTGCGCAACTTGATTTTTAATCCTTTCAGAATGACAATACAGAAAAGTCATGCCATTACGAGGAGCAATATTTGGCAAATAAAAGAATAGACATCACAGCGCGACGTAGTAATCCCCTGCAAGTCTTGTTGTGGATTACCACGTCACTCTGTCAAGACTTATACGCCATTTGCAAGTAAACTTTCCTCGTAATGACATGAAAAACTTCGTGTAGCGAAAACGAAGTTCCCATAAAAATGATAATTGTAACGAAATGTAAAAATGGATTTTAAATAGTCTCAAACTCAACTATAATGCTCTTTATGATATGATATGATATGATGTGAGGGGGCTTAGCAATAAAGTTTCTCCAAAATTTTTTCTATAAGTGTACGGAAAAAATGAAAGGGGAAAATGTTATGAGTATTGGAAAAATTTTTGGTAGCATGATGGGCAGCGGTGTTGTTAAAAGTGCAGTAAATTTTGCAAAGAAAAAGCCTTTGATTGTCGCAGGGGGTCTTGGTGTCGCGGGGCTAATTGGCTACAAAGCTGCAACAACTTCGCGCAAACAACAAACAGAGGCTATGAACCAGTTATATTTGAGCAATCCGTTTATTAATCCTTTGGGTTGGTTTCAACATGCACTAAATCCGAAATTGAAACCAAATGCGTTGGACGGTCCGTTAGTAAATTATGTTGTTGAACGAAATAATGAAAATTGTAACAAATATTCAACACCTGATGAGATAAAAGAATATTATAAAAATGGCAGTAAAGGTGTAATTTTTAATTCCGCAGCATAGACTGAAAGTTTGATTATGTAAGGGTTTTGGCAATTCTGCCAAAACCCTTTATTTATGCAATGTTTATAAATTATTCGCAAAGGGGCTTGACGGTGAAACTCTTGCATAATCAAACTTTCGCTCTCACAAAAATCTGCTTGTAAATTTTTATTAAGAAAAATGAAAAATTTTCTCAAAAAACATGCCTTATTACCTTGACTACTAAAATTGATGTAATAAGATGGAGTAACATGCAAAAGTAAAGTAAGGCGAAGTGTGCCTAAATCACGAAAGCTTGATTATAAGCAGATTTCACCAACTTTAAACAATCCCTGAAATTGCAGTTATTTACCGATTATTCGGTAGAGGGTTTACAGCCTTTAAGTTAGAAATAAGTTTTTATAGTACGTACACCATTATTAAATGAGGTGAATTGATGTCTAAGACAAAATATGCAAAAAGAGTAACGCCAATGGGTATTCCTCATACTCGTTTGGACGATTTACCGGACCTTATTGAAGTGCAAAAAAAATCGTTTGAATGGTTTTTAAAAGAAGGTTTGAAAGAAGAATTGCTTTCATTCTCTCCAATTAAAGACTATACAGGCAGATTAGAGTTACACTTCTTACCAAACTATACTTTCGACAACGCAAAGTATACAGTTGAAGAAGCAAGAATCCATGACGCAACTTATGCAAAACAATTGCGCGTTATGATTAGACTTGTAAACCGTGACAGCGGTGAAATTAAAGAACAAGAAGTTTACATCGGTGATAT
>DHMN01000071.1:0-44377 GCA_002405805.1 Cyanobacteria bacterium UBA4641
CCGCAGTTCAGCATGACTAAAATCAAATGGATAGACCCTGAATCTACGCAGTCACATAAAATGTGACTCCACTTCGTTTCGCACTCTGCTTGACTTATTACTCATCGTAATGACATAACTTCTTATCTAGCCCTCTTGACCTCGATTGTATCATCGAGAGTCTACAAATAACATTTTCTTGGTTCGCCGGCAACACCTGCATACAATTCAACAAACTGTTTGGCAGGGCTTGCATCAATTTTTTGCAACAAAACTTCTTCAATTTGGAAAAATCCGACATCGCCTGACATTTCAATATCAATCTTGATTGGCTTTCTTTCACCCTTGTGAATAGAAATTCTATTAATTGCATTTGCAGAATATTTATGAATATCACCAACCTTTGGAGTTGTATTTATTGCCATAGGGATTCTTGCACGCCCTTTTGTCATATCACAACCATCCGCGATTAAGATAATACCTGCCTCAATTGAATGGATTTTTCTTGATGACATGTGTCCGACAATTGCCTCTGTCGCAACAGCCTTGATAATCACCCTTCTATGCAAATCATCAGGAAACAAATGCATCAATGTGCGCTCAATAATCGGTTGTGCCAAAAGTGCTGACATTTCTTCGTGCCCCTGACGTCCGATTGCCATCCCCAAATCGTGCATCATGCCTGCCATAATAACAGCACACATACTATCTTCAAAAGTTCCGATTTCTTCTTGTTCAAGAGAAGTTTTGATGCCGAAATCATGTAAAATATTCAACATTTTGATAGCATTGCCGACAACCTGTCTCATGTGAACAGGGCCGTGGTCATTATAGCCAAGTCTTCTGATTGAAACATTGTTTGCATATTCTTGCATTTCCTGCAATTCTGCATCCCCAAATAAATATTTCACAAGTTCCAGTGATTTTGGGTGATTTTTTAATCTATCTAAAATTTTGGTTTCGGTTGCAACTTCTTTAACTGATTTCATAATTTCAACTCTTTTCTGTTTATATCTTCTCTTAATTATATGATAACGCATAATCTGCAAAAAGTTAAGCCTTTATTGTTAATGATTGCGAAAATGTTTTGTGCTAATATTTGTTTATGGAACGAGCAGATTTACATTTACACAGCAACTTTTCAGACGGAAGTGATTCGGTTGAAACTCTTGTTAAAAATGTCAAACAAGAGGGAATCTCCGTTTTTGCATTGACTGACCATGATACAATTGCAGGCTGCAATGAAATTAAAAAATACATCACAGATGACATAAAATTTATTTCAGGTACGGAATTAACCTGTCTTGCAGATACCGTAAAGTGCCACATTTTGGGTTACAACTGCAATCCTGACGATGAAACTTTAACAAAATTGATTCAAAAAGGCAAACAATTGCGCCGAAACAAACTTGATAAACGTATTCAGTATCTGTCAGATATTTGGAATATAAATTTGACTCAAGACGAACTTGATTGGCTGTATTCGCGCAACAGTGTCGTAAAAATCCATATTGGAAACATATTGGTCGACCGTGGACTAGCGGATAACAATATCACTGCAATGAGGAAATACCTCGACGGTTGTCAAACCGGAAACACAAGATTTGACGGCGATGAAGGAATTTCTGCAATTGTAGCATCAGGCGGAATCCCTGTTTGGGCGCACCCGCTGGGTGGAGAAGGCGAAGAGCACCTCAAAGCCGATGAATTTATGAAAAAGCTTGAAATTATGGAGCGATTTGGAATTCAAGGACTTGAATGTTATTATTCTAGGTATTCAAAAGAGGAGTCTGATTTTCTTGTTGATGTTGCGAAAAAACACAAACTCTTAATTTCCGGTGGAAGTGATTATCACGGCAAAAATAAAACCGTAAAACTCGGACAATTAAATACTGAAGGAATAAATATTCCCAAGAAAAATTTGACAATTTTATCTGCAATTTAAAATTTGGATAAAAAAGTTTTTATTAAGAAAGCGCGTGGGTTTTATTAAAACCCACGCGCTACTTATTCTATCCGACAATCAAAGAACTATTCTTCAACTTGTTCTTCTGAAATCCCACCATCTTCGATGTCATTTTCATCCAAAGCTTGTTGATTCATTTCTTCTTCGATTTCTTCTTGCAATTCTTCTGAATCAACAGCGTTATCAACTTCTGATTCAGCATCCTCTGCTTGGTCTTCATATTCGTAGTTATTGATATTTTGATTTTCAGCTTGTTCCATTTGAGAAACTGATTTGATATCAATCTTCCAACCGGTCAATTTGTGAGCAAGTCTTACGTTTTGACCTTCACGACCGATAGCAAGACTCAATTGGTCGTCAGGAACTACAACCAATGCCTCGTGATTGTATTCATCATCAGCCATAATATCAACTGATACAACTCTAGCAGGAGACAATGCGTTTACAATGTATTCAACAGGGTCTTCTGAATATCTTACGATATCGATTTTTTCGTTTTTCAATTCGCTTACGATAGTTTGGATTCTGCTACCTCTAGGCCCGATACAAGCTCCAACAGAATCTACTTCAGGGTCATTTGACCATACAGCGATTTTTGTTCTGTAGCCTGCCTCACGAGAAATTGATTTAATTTCTACAATACCGTCTTCGATTTCAGGAACTTCAAGTTCAAATAATTCTCTAACGATTTCAGCATGACCGTGAGAAACGATTACTTGAGGTAATCTTGTTGTTTCTTTAACGTTTAGAACAAATACTCTGATTCTGTTACCAGGTTTGTAGTATTCTCCAGGGATTTGTTCTTTTCTTGGCATAACCGCATCTGTTTTACCGATATTTACGATAACGTTTCTTCTATCGTCAACTTTTTGGATAATACCTGTAATCAAAGTACCTTTCTTTTCCATAAATTCGTTAAGAACAAGATTTCTTTCAGCCTCACGAATTCTTTGAGTCAAAACTTGGTTTGCTGCTTGAGCGGCAATTCTGCCAAATTGGTCAGGAGTAACTTCTAATTTAACTTCATCACCCAATTCAACTGATTCATCAATTTCTTTAGCCTCAGCTAGAGAAATTTCGTTATCAGGGTCTTCTACAGAATCTACAACGGTTTTACCTTTGAAAATACCGATTTCTCCTGATTGTTCATCCAAATATGCCTCAACATTTTCAACTTCTTTAATTCTCAAGTGTTTTTTATAAGCTGCAACCATTGCATCGCATAAAGAAGAAATTACGACATCTTTAGAAATGCCTTTTTCTCTTTCTAATTCTTCAAAAACTTCATTTAAGTTTCCTGCTCCGATTTTAATCATTGTGTTTTATACCTTTCTGCCTATAATTGGCGATTGTTATGTTCTTTATTTAAAGTTACTGCGTTACTGAGGCTCTGAGGCGCTAAGTATTTACAAAATGTCCCCTGCCGCTATTGCCTAATCAATATATAACTTTGCTGATTGAATATTTGATTTTGGAATTTGGAGTTCTGTACCATCATCAAAACGGAAGAATTTCAAACCTTCGTTAGGGTCATAGTCAAGGATTTCACCTTTAAAGATTTTTTCTGTCTCCCCTTCCAGCGGTTCTTTCAGCTTGATACTGATTCTTTTGCCTTTAAAGATAACAAATTCTTTTTCTGACTTGAATTTACGCTCTAACCCCGGTGAAGATACTTCTAAATAGTATTTAACAGGGATAAGTTCATCCAAAAAGCCTTCCAAACTTCTTGTAACATTTTCGCAATCATCAAGAGTGATGTTGCGTTCTTTTGAATACAAGAAAATTCTCAAATACCAACGGTGATTTTCTTTAGAAAAATCAATTTCGATAGGAATTAGGTTGAAACGCATTGCGGTATTTTCGATTAGTGGTGTGATTGCGCTCAAAACTTCCAATCTGTTAATATCTTGTTTCATTGTTCCTACCTTTCACCTTTCCATATTGCAATACTAACTGACAACACACTTGCTTATTAGTGAAAAAAAGAACGGGGTAACCGTTCTTTTTTCGTTTGCAATACTGCTTGCTGTCTATATTGTAATATACATGTTTTGAAATGTAAAGTGTTTGTAAAGCTTTGGTTAAGCAGAAACACCAACGGCCTTTTCAAAATCTTCTTTGCTAATCAATTGACCATCTCTGGCATATACTGTATTATTTGTTGTTGGGTTTGTTCCCATATAATAACGTTGTCCGTTTACAGTTTTAAATGGAGCTTTTTTAGTTAAAACATTAGATACGTATGTTTGGTCAACGAGAGCAGTCTTAGAATCTCTGTTATTTAAAGCATTAGTTACTTTATCATTTGTTCTATCTATTTTATTAGACAATCTGCGCTCTCTTGCGGTGTCAACTTCTCCATGGATATTACTTTCTCTGGTGTTGTTTTTAGCAATACCTTTTGATGCTTTTGTATCATTTTTTTGCCAATCTTTTTGTTCTTGGTTTTCTAGTTTTGTTAATCTTTCTTTTTGTTTTTCAATTTCTGATTGTAAAGTTTTTACATCTTGTTGATGAGCTTTTAATTTTTCAATTTTGCCATTTGCATCATTAAGGTCTTGTTCAGCCTTGTCTAATTTTTGTTCAGCCTTTTCTAAATCTTCTTTTGCAAATTGTTCTTTTTCTTTAGCTTGGTCTAAACCTTTTTGAGCAGTTTGTAAATCTTTTTCAGCAGCATCTACTGCAGATTTTTTGTCACCCAATGCTTCATAAGCTTTATCTTTTTCGGTTTTGGCTTTCTCTTCTGCTTTTGTAGCAGTATCATAAGCATTTTTAGCATCTGTTTCGGCTTTTACAGCTTCATCATATTTAGCTTTTGCTTTATCAGCTGCATCTTGAGCTTTCTTATATGCAGGGTTTTCAACTTGATTACCATTAGCATCTGTAATTGTTTTTGGAGTTGAATCAGCAATAGATTTAGCTGAACTATAAGCAGCAGATGCATCCATTTTTGTTTGAGTAGCTGCACTGAATTTTACACCTGCATCTTGAGCTGCATCATGAGCTTTTGTCCAATTTGCAGTTGCTTTACCATAATTTGAATCTGCTTGTTGAAGAGCATTTTGTTTACTATCACGAACTCTTTCTTTCGCTGTTGTTGTATTTTTAGCATTAGATAATGCTTGTGTACTCTTAGTTACACCATCCTTAGATGTAGATACACCTTGTTCTAATGAGCTAACTTGATTTTGAGCTTGTGATGCAGCTGATTCAAGTGAACTTGTTTGAGAATTTAATGCACTCAATTGAGTTTCAGCAGAACCAATCGCAGTTCTAAGTGAGGCAGAATCAGTTGCACCTTGCATGCTTGAAATTGCACCTGATGCTGATGATGAATTTAATGAGACACTACGATTATTACCACCTGACAAGATTTGGTCAAGTTGTTTAGTGCTTGATTGTGTTTGAACTTTTTCACCACCACCAAGGATTCCTGTTTGATTCAACAAGCTGAATACTCCACGTCCAAGAACTTGTCCTGTCATCATGGATTTGCTCATGCCATTTTGAACATTGTATTGAACTTTGTTGCTGCCTGATGAAACATAGCTTGCATTTGATGGGGTGTATGTTCTTGAATTTGCTGCAGCTCTAACACCTTGATAATTTGCTTTGTGCCTGTTTTTAACATTATTTACACCGGCAGTAAAGTGGAATTTGTTTGAATTATTTACACTAAATATTGATGATTTTGAGGCAGCAGAAGAGTTAGCCAAATTTTTAGTGGCTTGAGATGCAATACCGCTAGACTTTTTGTTAGCACCGGATACACCGCTGCCAAAGCCTGCTCTATTCAGTTTATTCAATTCAACTGACATAATTGTGCTCTCTTTTTTCTTCTTAAATATATAAAAACATGAGAAAACGCCCGATTTCACATGCTTTCGACCTTGTTACATTTATTTACAATTAGGTTACAAGAAAAAATGCCGAGCTGAGCGGACTAAATTAAGTTTTTATAAAAACATGTCATTCTGAATTTAGTTCGGAATCTTTTTAATAATCAGGATTTATCAATAGCAATATTTGCGAAATTATTAATTGGAAAAGATTCTGAATCAAGTTCAGAATGACATAGACCTTTTTGTGCTATTAGAGATTCCGAAACGAGTTCGGAATGGCTGTTATGTTTTTAACAATTCATGACAACACGTAACCCTAATACGTAAACTTACCCATGACAACGCGTTTATTGGCGCCGGTGCAACATGGCAGATTATTCGGTATACCATAATAAGCGCAGTACCCCAACAATGCAAAAGCCATAACTTCTTTAAAATTATTAGAAATTTCATAATCTTCGCAAGTCGTCAAATCAATATGTTTTGGCAAATATGTCCTTAACATTTTCATCAAAGTTTTGTTATAAGCCCCGCCACCGCAAATTACAGCCTCATGCAGTCCAACATTTGGGTAAATAAATCTTTCATAACTTTGCGCAATTGTTCGCGCAGTGAGCGCTGTCACTGTTGCAATTATATCTTTAGGGTCAGTAGGAGCGTATTTTAAAGCATTTTCGATATACTGTGTTGAAAAATATTCTCGCCCTGTGGATTTTGGCGGTTCCATAAAGTAATATTCATCAGAGAGCAAACATTCTAACCAATTATCTGAAATTATTCCGCTTGCTGCGATTTCGCCATCTTTATCATAAGTTTTGCCAAAATATTTGCCCACGCAATAGTCAATCATTATGTTGCCTAAACCTGTATCAAATCCAAAGGTATCAAAGTCTTTTGAGACAACTGTAACATTAGAAATTCCACCAATATTTTGGATTGCAAAATTTTTACCTTTATTTTTGAACCACATTTCATCAGCAAAACAAACCAACGGCGCGCCTTGACCATTTTGCGCCATATCGGATTCTCTGAAATTTGAAATAGTTAAACATTCTGTTTCTTGTGCGATAACAGAACTTTCACCGATTTGAAGAGTGCTTTTCATGTTAACATCGTCAATTTTTTCATCAAATGGATAATGAAAAATCGTTTGCCCATGGCTTGAGATAAAATCAGGTTTGCCAAATTCTGAAATAAGAACTTTTGCCGCATCCGCAAAACATTTACCGATTACAAAATTCATTTGACAAACATCTTTGATAGAACCTTCGCCACGAAACAATTGAAAAATTTTTGCCCTAATGTGCTCAGGATATTTATAATTTATACCCTGAATAAGTTTTACACTTTTATCAGGAAAAACTTCACAAAGACCTGCATCAATACTGTCACATGATGTCCCTGACATCAAGGCTATAACTTTTTTAGACTCTAACTCTTCCATATTTTTATCATATAAAAAAGCCTATACTTATGCAAGTAAAGGCTGATTAAAAGTTTACAACTATCCTTACTAACTCTCTTCTAAAAAAGTCTGTGCTTTTCTCCCATTAATAAACTAGATATACAATAATTATTAAGATGTAAACTAAAAAATAATATATCCCTAATCATACAGTTTTTCTATCCAAACCTCAATAAATCTCATTTCCCTTTTGGACTTTTTGCCATCACCTCTGTTTCTACTGTCCAACTAAACTTTTTATGTCTGATGTTACTTTCTAAAAAGTAACTTTTTCCTTCCTCTATCCGGTAGCCTTGTTTTTCAATTCGGCTTTCTTTATGTACTCTACTGTAGACCTAAATCTAAAGGATTACAAGTAAAATATTTTTATTATTTTTTTACATTTGACCATGCCCCTTGATTTAGTAAGAAAAAATTCGTGTTATAAAATCTTAATGAAGAAAATTTAATGAAATCATGTAAAAATTTTTATAATTTTTATTTGACAATGAGAAATTACGGGTAAAATAAAAAGCATGCAAATTTTACAAATAGAATTTTCTGAAAGTTTGTGCTAGAGTGAATTGTAGTAATTTGAGAGTTGAAAAATGAAAGAATTTTTAAAAACAAATACAGTTACTTATAATCTGATGTCATTTACCGGATTTAAGTCCCTACTCATATTTTCACTGTTATTAGACGGAGCAAAATCTTATAACGAATTGCAAGAAATTTTGGAAAATCATCCATATCTGCATGAGACTGTTTCTTTTGATACGCTTAGGATTTACCTAAATTCATTAAGAGAAATCGGTTGCAAAATCGTGAGAAAAAATGACAACGGAATTACGCGCTATGCAATAGATTCACACCCTTTTGAATTAAAATTTGATGATAAACAAATTAAAAGTATTATAAAAATTTATAAGGCGATTTCTAAATCTATTGATGTTTCGGATTTGATATCTTTACAGCAATTTTTCGCTAAATTTTCAAATTATGTTACAAATGAAGATTTGAAAATTAAGTTGAAAAACATTTCACCATTAAATAATATTAACCCAAAATTGATAGAAAATTTAATGATGTATGCCAAGAATAATACCGAAATCACGGTTTATTACAATTCTAAAATTTCAGGTGCAAAAAATATTACAATTTTGGTTGATAAATTGCACATAAATAACGGAAAATTATATGTCAGCGGAATGAATTCAGAATACGCGACATATTCAAGTTTTCTTGTTTCAAAAATAGAAAAAATTGTGAGCGTTAATTTAAAAAATAAAACTCTCCAATCTCCTGAAATCATTGTCGGATATGAATATACCAAAGATGAAAATGAAAATTTTGAAACATTGGATTGCGAAAAAATAATTCAAGAAGATAGAAATAAGTTAATTGTCGAAATTACTTCTAAGAACAAATTTGAACTTACTCAGCGAATTTTATTTCATTCTGCAAAATGTAAAGTATTGTACCCTGAAGATTTTCAATTACACATTATTTCAACACTAAAAAAAATGAAAGAGGAATACATTGGCAAGGAATAGTGAAAGTAAAAACAGCAAGAAATTGAACGCAGGCTGTTTAAAAATTTTTCAACTTATCAAACTGCTTTATGAAGATAAGGCAGAATACAGCAGTGTAATTGAAATTTTTAAAGATGAAATAAATGAGCAATCGACAAATAATATTCAAGTAAATATCAACAAATATATCAATACATTGAAAATTTTTGGCATGAAAATTGTCAAAGAAAATCACAAGTTCAAATTATTGAGCAGTTTATATTCGCTTGATATGAGCGTAGAAGATTTGAAATCTCTTGCAATTTTGATAAATACGGCACATAATTTCCCTGATAAAAATCTGACAAGCAAAGTCAATGAGTTTGTCAAATCAATTGAACTCAGAATGAATGGAGATGACAAGTTTGCGCTGAATAATTTGACCCAAAATTCTGATTACGATTTTTCATTTTATTATTCAGATATCAGAAATCAAATTGATGAATGTGAAAAAATTTGCGCCGAAAAATTTGTGATAAATCTTTTGTATCAAAAAGACGGAAAAGAAACCAGCTGCAAATGCACACCAAAAGAAGTTATATATGACTCAAAATCCGCTTACTTAAAGGTTTATGATTCATCAGCAAGACAAAATTTAGAAATTCCGATAAACACAATTTTGTCAATCAACAGTTTGCCTCAACGCGCAAGCAATATTGAATTAAACACAACTGTTGTCTACAAATTGAAAAACAGATTGGCAAAAACTTATAAACTAAAAGAAAACGAAGATTCTACAGGTTTAAATCATGATGGAGAATTGATTGTCATAAATAAAGAAGGTAATTTTGACAAATTATTGCATAGGCTTATGCGCTATTCTTCTGACTGCGAGCTTGTTTCACCAAAATTTTTGCGCAACGAAATGATTAAAATGATAAATGATACAATTGAAAATTATTCTCAAGGTGCCTAAATGAAAAAACTCAAAGAATTGTTGCTAAAGATTAAAATTTTTTAGCAATAACATCTTGCATGCGGAAGTTGAATTATAAATTCTGCTCCTTGATTTTCTTCACTTTTTACTGAAATTTTTCCATTATGCAGTTTGGTAAATTCTTTTGCAATAGTTAAGCCAAGTCCTGTTGATGCCTCAGTTTTAGCACTTTCTACTTGGAAAAATTTTGAAAAGATTTTTTTATGATGTTGTTTTGAAATTCCAATACCATCATCTTTTATTGAAATTATTAAATTTTCACCTTTTAATTTTGTAGAAATTATAATTTCGGATTTGGCATATTTGATTGCATTACTCAAAATATTTAATAAAATTTGTTCAATTTTCATATAATCAGCAATGATTTCGATAGGTTCTTCGATTTCTTTTCGGATTGTCAAATTTTTCTTTGCGGCAAGTGGTGTAATTATATTGCAAGCCTCAATTATCGCATCAGAAATATTGAAAGTCGAAAGATTTAATTTCAAGGTGTGTGATTCAATTTTTGCAATATCAAGAATTTCATTTATCATCCCTAGGAGCTTGATTCCGGATGCTTTTATGTCTTCGACATATTCTGATTGTTTGTCATTCAAATCTCCAAAAATCTTTCCGCCAAGAGCCTCTGAAAAGCCGATAATTGAATTTAGCGGAGTGCGCAAATCATGCGAAACATTTGCAATAAATTGATTTTGCAATTTTTCATTTTGTTTAATTTTTGAATTTTGTTTTTTTACATTTTCATACGCCTGATGGGTTTCGACAATCCCCTCTTCCATAGCTTTGACTTGCATTTTCAGGATTTTTGAGACTTCTAAATCTTTTAACAAGTTAGCAATAATTTTTGTACAAGTTTTGAATATAAGTTTTTCATCAAGCGAAAAATCAGGTTCATTTCGCTCGATTACAAGGATACCCAAAATTGCCCCTTTTATTTCTAATTTTGAACAAAGCAAATATTTTTGACTGTTGAAAAGCTTTTTTATATCATCTGAAATTTCTTCAACATTTGGGTCATACAGTTTTTTTGACAACGCATCATCAATTTTTATTGTTTCAATTTGAGGAAAATTTTTGCTATACTCAAGACTCAAAAAATTCGGCGTCAAATAAAAAATTCCGGCAGAATCCAGTTTGATAACTTCGTTCAAAACATCAAACATAGCCTTATGATGGGACGTTTTATTCAAATCCAAATCATAAAATTTATTAATTTTTTCAATTGCATTTTTATACATTTGAAAACCTCGAAATTACATCTCCTTGTAGCCGATATAGCGCAAATTTCTATAGTAGCCTTCGTAATCCAAACCATAACCGACAACAAATTTGTTATCAACTTCAAAACCATAATAATCAGGCTCAATATCGACTTTTCTTGTAACTTTTTTATCCAGCAAAGAGCAGAATTTTATTGACTTTGCGTTAAAATTACAATGCATAAAATCCATCAAAAATTTTGCCGTAAGTCCTGTATCTACAATATCCTCGATTATCAAAACATTTTTGCCGTTTAGGTCAGGCAATTTGATATCAACGGCGTTTACCTTTCCTGATGTAGAAAAACCGCTGCCATAACTTGATAACCTGATAAATTCCATCTGCAATGGCATATCAAGATGTTTCACAAGGTCGATTGCAAACATTACAGCGCCTTTTAATACACAAATAGCAATAACCTCTTCGCCGTTATAAAATTTGTTCATCTCTTGAGCCAATTCTTTAATTCGAGTTTGCAATTGTTCTTCGCTAAACAATATTTTCAAATCTTCAGGTTTCAAATCTAATTCCATTTTATATGCCCTCTTTCTTGTATAATTGTAGTCTATGTGTCGGTTGGGATGTAATTTTTATTCTGTCGCTTATCCCAAGTCCAATTGCCCACAAAATTTCTTCTCCTTGTGCCAAAAATAAAAGATTATTTTTTTTGTGATTTGGTATTTTTTTTGCATTTAAGTATTTTTTTAATTTTTGAGAACCTTTCATTCCAAAAGGTCTTATAATATCTCCATCTTGACGTTGTCTTAATTCAAATTCAAAATCAAGATTTTCAAGATTTACATAAGCTATATTTTCATTATCTTTTGGAAATTTTTTCACATTTTTGGAAAATTTTTCTATCTCAAAAATATAATTTCCTACGTCATATTTTCCTTCTTTATTTATGAAAATATTTTGAAAATTTTCTTGTTTTTTATCTGTAATTTCTATATATTTTTCGTTTACGAAAATCCATAAATTATTAGTTAAAGAACACGTCTTGCCTGATTTTGAGCCTTTTGTTTCGTGGATAAATTTTAAAACATTTTCTATTTTTTTTCTATCATAATCAAGATTATTTTTGATAAAAATATTATAAATAATTCGTTTTTGTACACTCATTTGAAGCGCCAAAAATTTTGATAATTTTATTCTATTTTTATCAGAAATTTTATTCAAAATTTCATCAATAGAATTTGAAATTATTTCATTATCATCCTGCGCAATTTCAGATAACGAATTAATTGTATCAATAACATTTGGATTAACTTCTTTTAATAACGGCAAAACTTTTGTTCTGATAAAATTTCGTTTATATTTGATATCGCTATTTGAACTGTCTGAATTTGGAGTCAGCCCAAATTTTTGAGAATATTTTTCAATCTCATCACGCGAAACAGATAACAATGGACGATAATAAATATCTCTATGCGCGCTGATTCCTTGCAAACCAGAAACTCCTGTCCCCATACATATTCGATAAATCAGAGTTTCAGCATTGTCGTTTTTATTGTGTGCAGTAAAAACTATTTTGCTGTTAAATTTTTTACTGCATTTTTCAAAAAATTTGTATCTTGCATCTCGCGCTGCCGTTTCAGTATGTGGAATATTTTCATCCAATTCTTCACTATAAAAATCTACTCCCAGATTTTTACAAAAACTTTGACAATTCAATTCTTCTCTATCACTCTCTTTTCCGCGCCATTTGTGGTTTAGATGGATAGCAACAATTTTATTTTTGCAGATTTTTTTTAGCGCATGAAGTAAACACATTGAATCAAAACCACCTGAAAAAGCCACAAGATATACTAAATCTGATTTTTCTAAATCGTATTTTTGCAAAAAAGATTTAATTGTATTCTCAATTTTATTCATAGCTTTTTAGTTTTGGTGGGCAAGGTGTTTTTTTATACCTTCACGAATTTCAACAACATCAGTACCGAGAGACTCAAGTGCTTGCATAGCAAGAGATTCAGGCTCTGTTGTAATTGCATATAGCAAATCTGAAGATTCTATTTTTGTTTTGTTTTGTTTTTTTGCGTATTCCCAAGCTGTCTCTAATACGCGTTTGGCACGTTTTGTAAATACCATTTCTTTATCTGTGTATTCATTACCGCAGCCGACAATTTTTTCAACCATGATTCTGGCATCACGAATGTTGATTTCTAATTCTTTTAACACGACCGCGCCAATACCTGTAGCCTCACCGATTATTCCAAGTAAGAACATTTCAGTGCCGACAACCCCACGACCGATTCGTCTTGCCTCTTGTTTTGCAAGTCTAAGGATAGTAAGCGTTTCAGGCATTTGTTTTTCAATTGGTTTTATAATTCCATGTGCCAAATCATCATCATTGATGTGTAATTCTTTTAAAATGTTATAGGCAACGCCCTTTTTCGTCTTGAGCAAGCCTAAAACCATGTGCTCAGGCAAAACCTCAGATGAGCCGAGTTCTTTTGCGGTTTGTAATGCCAAACTCATTGCCCTAAAAGCGTTTGGTGTAAATACAATTTGACGTCCTTCATATTCGGCTTGTCTTGAATCCACTTGAGCTAATTTTTCTTCAAATTTTTCTTCGGTAAGTCCAAATTTAGCAAGAATTTTGGTCAAATCAGAATTTTTATCTTCCAAAATTGAAGAAATAATTTGTTCTGTACCCAAAATTTCGTAATTAGAAGTCGATAATTTTGAAACAGCTCGTTCAAAGACTTTTGATGATTGAGGATTGTCAAACAAAGAGTCTGTTTCTTGAGTCAAATTGACTTCTTGCTCTTTGTTTTCATCCAATTCAGGATGATAATCCTTTTTCACTTTTCTTTGAACAAGCTTTTCAATTAATGGTTTAGATTTTTCGATATCAAATCCGAGATTTTCCAAGTATTGCGGAATTTTTGACTGTTTGTCACTAATTGCCGCAAGAACAAGGTGTTCATAGTGTACCGTAGGATTTCCGGATTTTTCTATCAAGTTCATAGTTTCGGTCAAAATTCGTTTGAAATCTTCACTGAACGGAATGGAAGATGTCATATCAGATTCTTCAATATTTAAGCTCAGATAAATTTCTTCTGCCAAACGTTCATAAGTGATGTTATATGATTTGAAAATTTTGGCACAAAATCCTTTAGTCTCTTTGACTAGAGCCAACAACAAATGTTCTGACAAAACTTTGTCAGAATGGTCATATATTGCTATATTTTGAGCCTCAACAATTACATTAACGGCTTTTTCCGTGAATTTTTCAAACAAAATGTGATTCCTTACTATTCTTCTGTTTCTTCGTCTTCGCCTTCTTCATATTCAAGGTTTTCAATGTATTCTTGAACTTTTTCAAATTCATCATCATCGTCAATTGTTTCAAAGAATACTTCTTCTCCTTCTTCAGTGTATCTCATCAATACAACTTCAGGTTCTTCTTCGTTTGAATCAGCTTCAACTAAAAGTGCATATTGCTTGCCTTCAAATTCAACGATGTCATACAATTCACATTTGATTACTGTACCGTCATCATCTGTGATTTCAATAATGTTTTCTTCATCAATAGCCATTGGTTATTCTCCTTTATTTATTATTTGGTGCGTGACAGATATTGTTCCAGTATAATACAAGCACTCTCAATATCAACCAGTCCTTTATCTTTTCTAAAGTCTATTTTTTTATTGCGAAGATTTTCTTCCGCTGTGTCAGAAGTTAGGCGCTCATCTTCAAAAATCACTTCAAAATCTTTGATTTTTGACGCAAATTCTTCACAATTTTCTGCCTGAAAACCTTTTGTGCCGTCCATATTTAGAGGTAAGCCAACGACAATTTTTTCAACATGGTTTTCTTTAGCAATTTTTTTAATGGATTCTAATGCATTTTCTTCCGGTTCTCTCGGGATGTAAGAATGACCGTTTGCAAGCATCAACAAATAGTCGCTTAAAGCGATTCCTATTCGTTTTGTGCCGATATCAAGAGCCATAACTTTATACATTATTTACCCACTTTTCCTCAATATACTTGATTTTATCGTTTATTTCATCATGAGTCAAGTCATATTTATCAATGTTTTTGTTATATTTAATAACTGCCAAATATTCATAAATGCTGCGTCTCAGGATAATTTCAAACAGTTTATGTAAAAGTTCCTCGCTGTTTATTAACCCCAAAAGCTCGGCGGATTCAGAATCTTTTCCGATTGCAAATTTGATATATGCTGCCATATACAACTTTTTAATCCAAGCTTGACGTTCTTGTTCATAAAAAACTTTATCTAAATTGTTTTCAACAAGTTCATCAAGATTTTGCGTTGTCTTTAAGCATTTTAAAACTTCTTCAAATTCACTGCTGTAACCGCTATCCAAGAACCAATGCTCTGATATTTTCATTTTTGCAAGTTCTTCAATTATTGAAGAATCAACTTTTGACGGAAAAACTTGTTCTTTCAAAATTTGTTCAATAGGCTCACTATCATAATCAATGTCAATCAACAGATTTTTCCAACAAACGTATTCATAAGGCAGTTTCCAGTTGTTTTGATTATTTTTAATTGTTGTGATTTCTGCATTATAAAGAATTGTCTTAAATGACTCTGGGTTGATATCAATAGTTTTTTCGTCTCTCAAAAATCTTTCTAAAATTTTGTTACATTCAAATTTTGAAATTTCAAAGAACCCAAAACAATCCCTGATACCTGTTTCAATATTGATTACTATAGACACAAATCGGATTTTTTCGTTGTTCGTAATTCTTGTAAAAATCATCGCTTGGTCGCCGTGCCCATCAGGATATGTCATATAGAATTTATACGGTTTGCTGTTTGATAAAATCTTTGTATAAAATTCTTTTGTGTTATCTTCTCTCATCCCTGAAATCTTAATTGTAGAAAGACTTTTGCGAATAGATTGAGATAATTCACCATCTGATAAAGTCAACATTTCATTTAGGACATGCAACGCAAGTTGAGATTTTGTATCTGCCAACAGCTTTAATGCCTCTTTGCCTTCAGGACTATTTGGCTCTGATACAAAAACAGGAATCAAAATATTTGCCAATGCATCTGATTCAAAATCTTCGCTGAACGAATTTAGCAAAGTAATTTTGTCTTGAACTCTAAGAGTTGTCAAAAAGTCCATAAAATCAATTTGAACTTCAGGATTGATTACTGCAGTATTTAAAAGTTGTTTAGTATTTTTATCAAGCAAACTTTGCGCATCGTCTAAATATTCTTCGCACGATTCGTAAGACCAATCGGCATCTAAATCACGTAAAAGATTCAGTATTGTAATTTTCACCTCAGTTTGCAGGTTTTGATTTTTTAAAGATTCCCAAAGTTTATTAATCAATTCATCTTTTTGAACGTAATGCTCAAGCATAAAGCAGATTACAGGGATTTTTGCAGTATCTGCGTTTGACAATTCTTTAAACAAAACTTTTGAAATAACTTTTTTGTCTTCTTGTGCATCAAGCATTTCAAAATCGGCAAGACAATTTTGAATATCGTCTACCGAATTTATTTTGTTAAGTAGTGATGTTATTGCAATTTTAAGCTCGAACGGATTTAATTGTTTAAACTTTGAGGTTGTCATTTTGAACTATCTTGCCTTTCCCCAAAATGCATCTAAAATATGTTGAGCCTCAGCTGATGGCATTCTATCTTGCAAAATCAAATATTGAACTGCAATCATCGCACATTCAGAACAAATATTTACCCCAGGACCTTTGACCATTTTGATAACTTGTGTATTTGGTCTTCCGCAAAAACTGCAATATACAGGTTCAACATTTTGACCGTTTTCTTCTTGATGTTTTTCGTCAGTGATAGCCTTTTTCTTTGCGCCTAAGCTGACTACTTTATCGTCTGACATATAAATTCTCCTTTTTTACTCCACTATTGTAACTTAAATTAATGAAATTTGCCATATTTTTATTCTTAATTTATAATTACTTTAACATCAGCTTAACATGTAAAGAAGAGGGGTATAGATGAAAAAAGTTCTTTTGATTGCCAGCGTGTTATTTGTTGCAGTTGTGTCAACAGCTTGTATCAACAATTTGGCAGTTCAGGATTTGAACAACAAAGCTAAAATGTACGCGGATAAAGGCGACTACACTCAAGCAATTGAAAGATTAAAATCAAGTATCGACCTTGACCCATCTGTATTTGAGACCCACTACAATTTGGCAGTTGTCTATACTCAAGCAGAAGATTATATCAATGCGGTTGAAGAGTATAAAAAAGTTATCGGAATGAAACCTGATATGGCAGATTCTTATTACTCATTAGCTACTGCAGAAAACAATTTGGCAGTTGATATGATGCAAGGTCGCGTACGTATGAATGTTGATGAGTCATTATACACTCCTAAGGCAGAAGATATAAACTTTGAAGAAAAAGTTAAATTATCAGCTAAAGAAGAAAATTTGGTTAAAGAACTGAAAGAGTCTGCTATTCAAAACTATGAAAAATATTTAGAACTAAATCCAAATGCGCAAGACAAAGCAGATGTTGAACAACAAATCCAAAAATTAACTCAAGCAAAAGACTCTCCGATTCAGGAATAAATTATGATAATACCTGCCCCTCAATCAATAGCTTTCAGTATTTTTAACATCCCTGTTTATTGGTATGGAATAACAATGGCGCTTGCTATATTTGTCGGAATTTTGAGTGCAAATTATATGCACAACAAAATAAACCCCACAGAACGCAAGGATGTCATTATTGAATATGCGCCTTTAATTATCTTTTGCGGAATTTTAGGAGCAAGGCTATATTTTTGCTCCCTTAACCCAAGTTATTATTTTGCACATCCGCTTGAAATCCTTGATATCAGAGAAGGCGGATTATCTATCCATGGGGGAATTTTGTTTGGCATTTTGAGCCTGTTATTTGTTGCAAAAAAAGCAAGACTTTCATTTTTGTCTTTGCTTGATTCTATGGGATGTGCGACAATTCTAGGTCAAGCTATCGGCAGATGGGGAAATTATTTCAACTCAGAAGCTTACGGTTTGCCTGTTGCAGGTCAACATTGGGGACTATTTATCCCTGAAACAAGGCGAGTTTTTGAATATTCAAATTATTCACTTTTCCATCCGACTTTTTTATACGAAAGTATTTGCGACATTTGCGGATTTGTTATTTTATTTTTCGTTTTAAAGCATTTTGGCAAGCAATATAAAGGGTTTGTCTTTTTCTTATATTTAACCATTTATGCGGTGATAAGGTTCTTTATTGAGCATATACGAATCGATAGTGCATTAAATTTAGGAAGTTTTCCTATTGCGGAAATCGTATCTTGTTGTTTGTTTATTATCGGCATTGTCGGAATGAGTTTTATTTTTGTTAAAAAGCACGTGTAATGGGGCTTTTAGAAAAATTTGTCTAATATATACTTTTTACATAACTTCATATATCAAGGTTTTGTGAAATTTCGACTTATAAAAATACTTTATATAAAAGTGAAGTATATGAGGAGATATGAGTATGCCGGAAATTTCATTTTGTTTATTTGATTTAGGGAAGCTATTCGAATTGTTCCCAAAAGAAAATAAAGAGTTAAAAGCTAAAATTGCTGAATACGAGACAAACGCGCAAGAGGCAATGGCGCAAAATCGGATGAGATTATTCTCTGATTTTGGCTACAAAAGCGAATTTGACGCAGCTTTGACATAGTACACAAAAAAGAAAAAGACAAGGTCACTCCTTGTCTTTATTTTTATTAGACTCAATTAATAAAAATATTCAGTGTAGCAGTTAAGCTGTGCGCTTAACATTGTTGTGTATGTGACAAGGACCTGCACTTAAATATTTTATTCAGAGTAAATTCTGCCTAAAACTGAGTAATCAAATCCTCATATTTGTTAGCATTATATTGGAAATTTATTTTTTTGTCAACACTCTGACAAGGTTCAATAATAGCATTACGCCAACAAGTGCAAGTGTTAGGAAAAAGTCATATTTGATAGCATTGTGACTGGCAAATAGGCATGCCAAACCACCTGCAAGAATTGCAACAGATGTCAAAATTACAACGGTTTTCTTTTGAGAAAATCCTGCATGTAACAATTTGTGGTGAATATGCTCAGCATCTGCAACAAACGGAGATTGACCTTTGCAAATTCTTCTTAAACTTGCATAAGTGATATCAATAATAGGTACGGCTAAAACAACAAATGGTAGCAAAATCGCAAGAGTTGCAACTTTCATAACACCTGTTATTGAAATTGTTGCAAGCAAAAAGCCTGAGAACAATGAACCGCTATCACCCATAAAGATTTTTGCAGGGTTGAAGTTGAATGTTAAAAATGCCAACATTGAACCTGCCAAAATAAAGCCAATCAACGCACTAATCGGATTTGGCGGAGATAGTGTAATTGCAAGAATTGCCAAAGTAATAGCATTCACTGTTACAACAGAACCTGCAAGTCCATCCACACCGTCAATAAAGTTCATTGCGTTTGAAATACCTACAATCCACAATAGAGTAATTGGGTACGAAAACCAACCCAAGTCCATTCCGCCAAAGAATGGAACGTTATTTATTTGAACACCCAAAAGGTATACTATTGTTGCAATTGAGACTTGAATAAGTAATTTAAACTTTGCTCCAAGTCCATATACATCATCGATTAAGCCAAGTAGAAACATCAAAGAACTACCCAGCAAAATTCCTGACATAAGCTTTCCATAAGGATAATAGCTCATAAGAACAAGACACAAAAATGTCAGCATTGTACTTGCCCAAATTGCAACCCCACCAATTCTTGAAATCGGTTTTGTGTGGATTTTCCTTTCATTTGGGACATCTACAAGTCCTTCTCTTTTTGAAAAATTGATTACCATAGGAACTAAAAATACCCCAAAGATATAGGCTATAATTGTTCCGATTATTTGAGAATGTGCTAACTTAATAATTATAATTCGTCTCCTTGTTTTTACTTACTATATAATGGGTATTTTTTGCATAATTCAAGAGATTGTTCTCTCAATTTGCTTAACTCAGTTTCATTATCTGATGAAAATATCGCAGATGCAATAATTTTTGCAACTTGTTTCATATCTTCTTCTTTAAATCCTCTTGTTGTAACAGCAGGTGTACCTAATCTGATACCGCTTGTTACAAACGGACTTTGAGGGTCATTCGGTACGGTATTTTTGTTGGCTGTAATTCCTACTCTTTCAAGTACATTTGCCATATCTTTACCGGTTTTACCAGTTTTTCTCAAATCCAACGTCATCAAGTGGTTTTCTGTCATTCCGCCAACGATATCCAAACCTTCATCCATCAAACCTTGTGCCAAAGCTTTAGCATTTTTAACAATTTGTTTTGCATATTCAACAAATTCAGGTTTTGATGCCTCTAAAAGTGCAACAGCCTTACCTGCAATAATATGTTCTAAAGGACCGCCTTGCATGCCGGGGAATACCGCTTTATCAATATCTTTTGCGAACTTTTCTTTGCACATAATGATTCCGCCTCTAGGTCCTCTTAGAGATTTGTGAGTTGTTGTTGTAACAAAATCACAATATGGAGCAGGAGAAGGGTGAACACCTGCAACAACCAAACCTGCAATATGCGCAATATCAGCCAACAACAATGCACCAACTTCATCGGCAATTTCTCTAAACTTTTTGAAATCAATTACTTTAGAATAGTTACTAGCTCCGCAAATAATAAGTTTTGGCTTATGTTCAATTGCTTTTTGACGAACATCTTCATAATCGATTTCGCCATTTTCATTAATTCCGTAACTTTTTACATCGAAATATAAACCTGAAAAATTAACAGGTGAACCGTGAGACAAGTGACCGCCGTTAGACAAATCCATGCTCAAAACTCTGTCCCCCGGTTTCATTGTAGCCATAAATACAGCCATATTTGCTTGAGCACCGCTATGTGGTTGAACATTAGCATGGTCCATGTGGAACAATTCACAAGCTCTTTTTTGTGCGATTTCTTCAATTACATCAATATGTTCACAACCGTTGTAATATCTTTTGTGAGGTTTACCTTCTGCGTATTTATTTGTTAAAACACTTCCACAAGCCTCCATAACTGCAAGAGATGTGCAGTTCTCACTTGCAATAAGTTCAATTGTTTCTTGTTGTCTTTTTAATTCTTCTTCAATTTGTTCCGCAACTTGTGGGTCAACTTTTTTTATATTTTCCAGATTCATACACTCTCCCTTTTTAGTTTAATTATAGTTATAAATCAAATTTTAGCAAGTTTGTTAATTTGCTTTAGCCGGTGGATTATTTGCTTGAAGTTGTTTAATAATAAAATCAATATCCCTTCCTAATATCATATATTTATGATGTTGAGCATCTATAATACAAGAATTGGCTAAACAAACCGACACAACATCTGTTAATTTTTGAAACTCTTCATCTATACCTATATCCGCAAAACAAGCATTATTATCAGGAACAGGGAAAAATTCATCTTTTAATTCTGCAATTTTTTCTCTCCAGTTTGTGTAAGGGATATAGTTATAATTTAAGTTTGCAGAATTGTATTTCTTTTCTAATTTTTTGTGATATCCGTCATTGTTTCCAATTTCAATAGAAAGTGGATTATACCCGTATGTGAAAACAGGAGTTTTGGAATGAAATAAGTCTTCAAAAGCATGGTATTTTTCAGAATATTCAATTATATGGTGAGAAAGTGTATGCTCCTCAACTTGTGGATAAAGTCCGATAAATTTATGAGGTTTATTTATATATGGTTTTATATTAATAATAAGTGCCAATAAAACAACCAGCGATACAACCCCAACTATGCATTTATCAACGATATTTAATTTCATTTAAACTCTCCACATTACTTGTTCAAATATTTGTCTTTCAGAGTCATAATCTTTGAATAAGACTCCTCAATTTTTCCTCTTAGCTCTTTATCAATTATAGCTTTTTGATAAATTTTTTCAATTATGTTAATCGTTTTTTTATCAGAATATCTGTAGATAAACATATTTAGCCCTGCACGTATCCCCATTTCACAAGCCTCAATATCTCCAAAAGCTGCAACCCCTTTCATCACCATATCATCAGAAATTGTAACACCATCAAAGTTCAATGTGTTTCTGAGATAAGAAATTGCATTTTTGCTAAGAGATGTCGGAATCGGCTCTTTTTCAAAACATGTGCAATGCAAATGAGCAACCATAATCATCTCAATACCATTATCAATTGCAGCTTTGAAAGGTCTTATATGAGTTTGTTCCATTTCAGTTAAAGTCAAGTCAATTTTTGGTAAAGACAAGTGACTGTCAGCATTTGCGTCCCCATGTCCTGGGAAATGTTTCGCACATGGAATAATACCATTTTGACGGTATATTTTAGAAACTACAATTTCACCTGCTATAACCTCGTCAGGGCTTGAAGAAAAGGCTCTTTCTCCAATAATTGGGTTTTTAGGATTCGTATTGGTATCAATACAGGGTGCAAAATTCAAATTTATACCATAACTTTTAAGCTCTGCGGCGATTTCAGCCGTTTGAGATTCTAAAAAGTCTAAACCTTTTGCAAATGCATACTTTGCAGAGAGATATTTTTTACCGTTGTGAATATTTTCGGTACGCTCAACCCTACCGCCTTCTTGGTCAATAGATAGAAACGGCGCGACTTTAGACTCTGATTTTATTTTGGAAATCAGATTTTTGAATTGATTTTGCGACTGAATATCTTTTGTAAAAAATATCACTCCACCCAAACCTTGATGTAGTGCTTGTTTATAGCCTCCACCATCAAGTCCGAGGATGAACATTTGGTACAATTTTTCTTTTAACTCTGCCATTTTATCCTTCGTATGCCAAACTTAAAACTTCGGTTAATTCTAAAAGTTTGCCTGTTTTAATTACTTCTTGAATTTTACTGTGGATTTTTTCTAAGTCTTCTTTATTTGGAATTTTAAATCCTTCAGGCAAAACAACATCATTAGTTGTTCTTGTGTTTACAAATCCGCAATTCAGAGTCAAAAATTCCTTGTATAATTCAAGAATTTTCACATGGAGCGGATTGATTTCATAATTTTCATTGATGTAATATTTTGCATCTTTTTTCAACTTGTCAAAGAAATTTATAGAATAATCTGCCTCTTCAACGGTTTCTTCTTTGTTGTATGTGTCACCAAGACATGGATTGCCTTCGATTTGCAAATCGCCCAATGACTTTATATAAACAGCCCACAACAAACATCCAAGACAAAAACCCACATTGTTATCCACCATTTTTATAATTTGCGGATAGCAGGCTTTGAATTTCATTTTTCTTTGTCCAAAGTTTTTGAATTGAGCAATATTTGCATAAATATACTCAGCATTGATTGATAAAATCGTAGTATGCTGAGCATACCCCGGGTCAAATAGTACCGAATTAGCTGTATTTTCTGTCATTTATAACACCTCTGATTTCTTATTTTTCTTTTTTAAAACTTTATTTTGATACTTTTCGTTGTATTGAAATCTTGTTCCATTAACGAAACTTTTTACAACACCGTTTGCAAAAGTTCCTCTTGCTGACCAGTATGAAGTATGCGCAAGAAAGGCTGAACGTTTTGACCAAACAGCAGAATTGTCATAGACAACCCCTGTCGGATTTTCAATTGTCAAACCCATACGGTCTTCGATTTGCTGAATTGTCAAATTGTTACTTGAAGGGAATCCAAGTGGGTCTTCTCTAAAGTTTACCGTCAAGAAATATATTCCATTTTCAAGAACATATTTCATCATGTATTTGTTGTAAAAATTGATTTCGTAGTTAGGGTCAGCCAAATCCGAGTAAAATAGCGGAATCGGACTTGCAAAATTCACGACACCTCTGACATATCCTTTTGGAGCGCAGTATTTGTCTGTCATTTCATCCAAGTTTAGATAGTTCTTTTTTAATTGTTCTTTGTTTTGATTTAGAACCAAATGCCCTGTGTTTGTGAATACACCAATGTTTCCTTTGTCATAAGATAGCGCAGACAAACAGGTATCTTTTTTAGGATTTTCTTTGATAAAAGTTTTGATATCTTCGTCAGGTTCAAGCGCCTCAAGCAAATTATCAATTTTGATATAAGGCAATTTGTATAACAAATATTGATATGTAACAAATGTACCTGCAGAATACCCATATAGGATAACATTTTGACCGTTTTGTGCTTGAATTTTCACTTGTTCGTTGAGTTCATCCAAAATCGGTAGCATGTTGTGCGTTTTTTGTACCCAAATCGCATCATGCATAAATTGAGTCAACAAACTTCTGATTTCGTAAGCCAAAGTTGAACTGAATGCCTTTGAGATATTCAATCTGTCTTTCACAAAATCAAGGTCAGTCTTGCTGTTGTACCCCCAAAAGAATATAACAGGTTTATCTTCAATAACGAGCTTATTTTCCTTTGACCATTTGCGAATTTGAGAGTTTTTCTCAAACTTCTTTTTCATAACAGGGTGGAGCTTGTTTACTCCCCTGATATACCAATCTTTCATTTTTTTATCATTATTATTTGAACCATTGATATACATGAAAGTTAAATTGGTCTCTTGAGCCGGAACAGCAACCTGTAGAGCCATTGCTGCAATTAATGTAAAAATAATCTTTTTCATGTATAAGATTTTAGCACAAGATAAATCTTATTAAAAGTTTAGTTCCAAGGATAGTCATTAGCAATCTTCCAACCATCTTTAAAAATAACAGCAGCGCAGGCAGTGCCAACGCCTGGGCGATTTCCATCATAAGCCAGTTTGGTTGCCTCTTTATTACACCCCCTTGCAATTGTTTTAGACAATAATTGTTCTCTGCTAAATTGAGTATGTGGCACACCACCATCAGCATAACCACCAACATATATACCATTTTTCACTTGTTCTGTTTTTATAGATGAGTTTTCGTTATTGAATAAATAGAATGAAAATACATCTTTTCCCATAGTGTTACGACCGCTTTTGCCATTTATATCAACAATTATTGAAATTATATTGAACAGTCTGCCATCTGGGTCTACACCTGCAACCTGATTAAAGCCTAAAACCATGCCATTATTTAATACAATGCTATAAGGAACCGTATTTGTCATTTTCACTCCAGCTAAATCATAATATCCGTTGAAATCCCCTGTTTGCCAACATCCATCTGACATTTGAGTACAAATTCTTGCAATTTTCAGATATGGTACAAAATATTTTTGAGCAAATTCTTCAATCGGAAGTTTTGTATCAAAAGATAATGTACCATCTTCATCTGTATCTGCAGTATAGAGTTTTATTGCTTGATTCAAAATAGATTGAGCCTCTTTAATTCCTGCAACAGCAGCTTGTTTCTGATGAGAAGTAATCAATGTCGGAATAGTCATGGCTGCCACAACACCGATTATGCCAAGGGTGATTAAAACCTCCGCTAATGTGAAACCTAACTTCACCTTTGTTGGTAGCAAATTTAATAACATATTTTTCATACTGCAAAGTCTCCTAATATTAACATATAAAACAATAATTTATCGCATGTGCTAATACATTAGCATATATGCTAATATTAATCAACCTTAACCCCTTTAAAGTTAGAATAGCACTATGATAAAAATTCATCTTAGAGAACTTATGTGGGAAAAGAATATTTCTGCGGTGCAAATTCAGAAAGAAACAGGGATACACGCTACTACTGTTTCTCGAATAATTAACGGCAAACAACAAAATTTAGGACTGGAAACTTTGGACAAATTGTGCACCGTTTTAGATTGCAAAATTCAAGATTTGATTACCTACGAGCGCGTAAATAAGTGATTTTTATGCTAAGATTTCTACTATGAAAGATTTTTTAATTGGGCTGTTAGATTGGATTTATAAGAAAAAATGTTACTTCTGCGGCAGGTCGTATGAATCTGTCAAAATGTGCTCAAAATGCTTTGATGATTTGGATTTTTTATCTATTGATGTCAACCGCAGGGTATTAAAAACAGATATTTATTGTGCTGGAGTATATTCAAAAAATTTGCAAAAATTGATTCGCGGGCTTAAATACCACAGACAAAAAGAATTGGCTTATTATCTTGCAAAATTTATGTGGCAATATTGGCAAAGGCTCGATTTAGAAGGAGATTTTCAAATTGTTCCTGTACCAATTTTTCCCAAACGTAAAAAGCAAAGAAAGTACAACCACATGGAGCTTGTGGCAACAGAGTTTGCAAAAATGTCAGGATATGAGGTTAATTTCGATTGCATCAAGCGCGTAAAAGATACAAAACCACAATACAAATTGAACAAATCGCAAAGAATGATAAATTTGTCAAACGCGTTTGAAGTATGCACAGACAAGATTTTGCCTGATAAAAAATTGTTGATAATTGACGATATTTGTACAACAGGCTCAACATTTGAAGAAATGATTAAAGCCTTTAACGCAAATGGGATTTGTGATATTGTTTGTTTTGCAGCCACCACCCCATGGGAATAATGGAATATTTATAAAATGATACTATCTGAATTTGCAAAATTTTTACAAGAACATAACGAAGAACTTTTAATGCGAAAAACCACACCAATAAAGCTTTTGCCTGTGTGGTTAAAAACCGTTATAAACAAAAATCCGAAAACAAATATAGACAAAATCGTCCACAAAGAAATTATGTATTGCGAAAATCCGCAAGGCGATTACCTCATTGTCGGCAAATCTGATAGCGGAAGGGTTTTAGTCAGTGCGTTGATTAAATTTGCCAAGAGTTATGAAAATTATAACCACGCAAAATGGGTCGAAATTACCGAAAAATCCTACCACAAGCCACATGATACTGGTAAAAATTAAAAAATCTGCTATAATTTATTCTAAAAAGAGGATTAAGTAATATGAAATTCGGCGTGGAAGTAAAAGAGTCTTGTGTTTCGCTTTGGTGGGAAGATGTCAAAGCTGATTATTATAGAATTTTAGTCAAAATTGATGGCGTGATGTCAGAAGTTGCCAAAGTTTGCGGTGACACTTTCACAACCCTGTCACTACTTCCGTTTGGAGATAGTCAATGTCTTATACAAGCAGTAAAAGATGGTGATATCATTGATTCTTCCGCGCAATTTGTTATCAGCGTAAATTCAATTGATGTGGTTTGTGGCAAAAATTCAAATGAAGTAAAAGCGTATTACAACGATTACCCATCTGCACATGGCTATCGTTTGTATGTCAATAATGGCAACGGTTTTAACGGTGAACAAAATTTCAGAACACATTGTGCGCAAATTTCACATAACGAAAATTCGACTTACAAAATAAAACCGTTCGCAATTTTGGATAACAAAAGAGTGAATTTAGGCTCATCTGAGGTGTTCGCCCCTAATGACAACGAATGTATTAGTTTGAGTGCGTATAAATCTTATGGTGACAAAGTCTTTTTGTCTTGGCTCTATAAAGGCAGAGCAGATGGGTTTGCGGTGTTTGCAAAAGGAATGGATACGCCGATTTTTGAAACTACAGACGGCTTGAAACATTTTGTCTACCTGAAAGGATTTAAAGATGATGTTGAATTTGTCGTTAAGGCTTTCATTTCAGCCCCAAACGGCAAAATATTTGTGACTGACTCCATGTCTGTCGGTTTGAGTGAGCGCAAATACGAAAAACCTTTGGTATCATTGATTATTCCGGCTTACAATTCCAAAGATTATATTGCAAGAAGTATTGATAGTGCTTTAGCCTCTGATTTTGAAAATCTTGAAATCGTGATTGTGAACGACGGCAGCACAGATTCAACTCAAGAAATTATTGATTGGTACGCGCAGAATTATAAAAATGTTGTCGCACTCCAAAAGCAAAACGGAGGGGTCGCAGACACTCGAAATGTTGGAATAGCAGCGGCAAAAGGTGAATATATCGCATTTATGGACAATGATGATTTAATTCGTCCAAATATGATTAGCAGTTTGTATAATTCGATTGAGAAAAATTGCTGTGATGTTGCAATTGCACCATTATACAGGCTTGTTGACCGTGGGTATACAACACATTGCAAATTGCCGTTTGAAGTGGACAAGGCAATTCCAATGGACAAATATTTTGAAATAATGTACACCCCCGGTTTTTACAACTGTGCAATTTGGAATAAATTGTACCGCGCATCTATCGTAAAGGCTCATCCGCTTGGAATTTTGAAGTACGAAGATGTTTCGTGGACTCCATGCATTTTGTCTTGGATGAAAAATTTTTGTTTTTTGAACACACCGTTTTACGAGTGGGATAGAAAGACGCGTCCTGAGACATTTGGGGATGTGCTTGCCAAAATGCCTGAATCTGAACTTTTTGAACACAGAAAGCAAGCGATGTTGTTCTTTGTAAATAATGGCAATCCTAAACGACTGGAGCAATTGAAGATTATTGCACAAAGAAGATTAGCGCGTTATGCAAAATATTCACCGAAAAATCCTGCCTACAAACGCTTGTCAGATGAGATTATGGGACGGTAGTTTCACCCTCTCCTTCGGAGAGGAGTTGTCATTCCGAACTTGTTTCGGAATCTCTAATTGAACATATTAAGCTTATGTAAAACTTGTAATATTTGGGACCCTGAAACAAGTTCAGGGTGACAATGTTAAAAATCCTAATGTATTAAATCCTGTAAATACTCTGCCAATCCTTCTTGCCAAGGGCGAGTGGTAAAACTCGGAGTCATTACGCTATAGTGTGGGCGTTTGGCAGGACGTGGAAATTCTTCTGTCGTGCAAGGGACAACTTTGACATTCATCCCCTTTATTTTAAAAATCTCTTTTGCAAACTCACACCAACTGGCTTTACCGCCTCCGCAAATATGATAAATTCCATAACTCGGTTCATTTTGGATTATTTTTGAGATTCCATAAGACAAGTCTTTTGTCCAAGTAGGACAACCGATTTGGTCATCCACAACTTTTATTTCCGACAATTCACCGTTTAAATATTTTTCGCCAAGAGCCAACATTGTATCTACAAAATTCTTGCCATATTCGCCATACAGCCAACTTGTTCTAACAATATAATACTTTTTGCAATTATTTTTTACTGCAATTTCTCCTTCATATTTCGTCAATCCGTAATTATTTATTGGATTTGGAGTGTCAGAAGTTGTGTATGGAGAAAACTTTTCACCATCAAACACGTAATCGGTTGAAATATATATCATCGCGCAATCCACTAAGTTACAAGCCTTTGCAACAATTTCGCATCCTTTTGCATTGATTTTTCTTGCAAGGTTTAGATTTTTTTCTGCATCATCAACTTTTGTATAAGCAGCGCACTGAATAACTATATCAGGATTTTCCGATTTCAAAGTTTTTATAACGAAATCTTTATCTGTTATATCTAAATCTTGGTGAGTTTTGCCAATAATTGAATGACCTTGAGATTCAAGGATTTGTATCAAATCTTTGGCTAACATTCCGTTTGCGCCTGTAATTAGTATTTTCATTTCTCTTCCTATTTACATGTTTTTCATTTCTTATGATATATGAATTGTGCTCCATTTGTAAAGATTTAGCCATATTTGTTATGTTTGTGCTATACTTGAATCAAGGAGTATAGACTGGAGGGAAGAGTATTGACTCAGCAGAACATGTTTGACCACGGGAAAATCGTTCCCGTTAATATAAGAGAAGAAATGAAACGCTCGTACATCGATTACGCGATGAGTGTAATTGTCGGACGTGCTTTACCGGATGTTCGTGACGGTTTGAAACCGGTTCACAGACGTATTTTGTACGCAATGAACGAATTAGGAATGTATCCTGATAAACCGTTTAAGAAATGTGCGCGTATCGTCGGTGAAGTTCTTGGTAAATATCACCCACACGGTGATAGTTCGGTATACGAGGCATTAGTTCGTATGGCTCAAGACTTTTCAACTCGTTATTTGATGGTTGATGGTCACGGTAACTTTGGTTCTGTCGATGGTGATGGAGCTGCTGCAATGCGTTATACTGAGGCTCGTATGCACAAAATCACTCAGTCAATGCTTGCTGATATTGATTGTGAAACTGTTGAGTTTGAACCGAACTTCGATGGTTCGTTACAAGAACCTTCAGTATTACCTGTAAGACTTCCAATGTTATTGTTAAACGGTGTTTCAGGTATCGCGGTTGGTATGGCGACAAACATTCCGCCTCACAACCTTTGCGAAGTTGTAGATGGTACTATCGCTTTGATTGATAATCCGAAAATTACAATTCCTGAATTGATGGAATACATCAAAGGGCCGGATTTTCCTACAGCAGCTACAATTATCGGTTTAAACGATATTAAACAAGCTTACGAAACAGGTCGTGGTTCAATTAAAATGTCTGCTGTTGCAGGTTTTGAAGAAATCGCAGGCGGTGGCGGACGTCAAGCAAGAACCGCAATTGTTGTAACTGAAATTCCATATCAAGTAAACAAGGCTCAATTGATTGAAAAAATTGCAGAACTTGTAAAAGACCAAAGAATCACAGGTATTTCTGATATTCGTGATGAATCTGACCGTGAAGGTATGAGAATCGTTATTGAATTGAAACGTGATGCTAAACCTGATGTTGTTAAAAATAATTTATTTAAATATACCCAACTTGCAACAACTTTCGGTGTGAATATGGTTGCATTATGCGGCAAACAACCTCGTTTGATGAACTTGTACGAAGTTTTGAACGAATTTGTTGAACACAGAATTGAAATCGTTACAAGAAGAACAATTTTCTTCTTAAAGAAAGCAAAAATCAGAGCACATATCTTGGCAGGTTTGATTATTGCATTGGGTTCAATTGATGAAGTTATCGAACTTATCAAAAAATCCAAAACAACAGATGAGGCTCGTGAAGGTTTGATGAGCAGATTCGGTCTTGATGTCGACCAAGCAAACGCAATCCTTGAAATGCAATTAAGACGTTTGACAGGATTGGAACAAGACAAAGTTAAGGCTGAATATGATGAGTTGTTAAAGAAAATTGCAGAATACGAATCAATTCTTGCAAGCCGTCAAAAAATTCTTGACATCATTAAAGGTGAATTACTTGAAGATAAAGAAAAATACGGCGATGATAGAAAAACTCAAATCTTGCCTGAACAAGGTGAAGTTACAATTGAAGATTTGACACCAAATACACCAATGGCAGTATTTATTACTCACCAAGGTTATTTGAAACGTATTTCACTTGATACCTTTGAACGTCAAAACCGTGCAACTCGTGGCAAATCAGGTATGAAGACAAAAGATGATGATGATATTCAACATTTCTTTACTGCAATGATGCATGATAAAGTATTGTTCTTCTCATCAAAAGGTACTGTATACAGTTTGAATGTTTACGACTTCCCTGAAGGCGGACGCCAAGCAAAAGGCTTGCCAATCATCAACGTATTGCCAATCGCTCAAGATGAAAAAATTACGGCAGTTGTTCCTGTAAGTTCATTCTCAAATGATTTGAATTTGATTATGCTTACTAAAAAAGGCTATATCAAACGTATTGAACTTGATAACTTTACAAACATCAGACGTAACGGTATCATCGCAATCGGTTTGGATGAAGGCGACAGCTTGAACTGGGTAAAACTTGCAACAGCAAAAGATGAAATTATTATCGGTACATCTTGTGGTATGGCAATCAGATTCCCAATCCAAGACTTGAGACCTTTAGGCAGAAGTGCAAGAGGTGTTACATCAATGAAATTACGTTCAGGTGATGAATTAATCGGATGTGATATCGTACCTCAAGACTATGATGCAGATTTGCTTGTTGTAACTTCTGACGGTTTTGGTAAACGTACAAAATTATCAGAATTCAGAACTCAAAATAGAGGCGGAATCGGTTTAATTGCAACTAAATTCAAATCATCAGCATCAAGACTTGTTGCTTTGACTATAGTAAAAGAATCTGACGATATTATGCTTGTTACGGCAAACGGTGTTGTTACAAGATTAAATGCAGGTTCAATCTCTCAACAAGGTCGTCCTGCAACAGGGGTAAGAGCTCAAAACTTGTCAGACAACGATACAGTATGTTCTGTAAACAAGATTTTGAACCCTGATGATAATGATGTAACAATCAAGGCTCAACCTGCTGAAAATTCTGCAACTCCGGCAGAAGATGTTCAGCAAACAAGCTTGTTAAACAACAATGAAGAACAAAAATAATTTTGTTTAGCAAATATAAAAATTGATAAAAGATGTTTCATTTTGGAACATCTTTTATTTTACTTTTGAAATCACTTTATGCTAATATAATTTAGCACAGGGAAATAAGGAGAGAATATAATGGCAGATGCAAAAATTTTAGCAACAATTGATAGAACTGATACTGAACAATTGCAAATCTCAGTTAGTGAATACAAAGGCAAAAGCTATTTGAATATGAGAATATACTACACAACTGATGATGGTGCAACTTGGTTGCCTACAAAAAAAGGTGTAACTTTCACTCCTGACCAATTGGACATCTTGACAGAAGCTATTGAAGAAGCTAAACAAGAATTTATGTCAGCAGAAGTTGAAGAGTAAAAACACAAAAATTTAGTTATTAAAAAGGATTATCGGATAAATGGAAGATGGTATTCAGAACAAATTATTTGAAGTTCCGTCACGTAAATTGGTTTTGAAAAAACGTGAACCGTCAGAAGTGCCTGATAATCCTTTTCATAAATATGCAGTTTGTCTTGTTAATTTGAAAGCCTTGGGGGTAAAAACCTTTAGTTATTTGATTCCTGACGAGATGCAAAACAAAATCAAAATCGGTCAAGCCTTGATGGTTCCATTTGGCAGACAAGGTTTGATAAACGCGTTTTGCGTAGGATTTTCGGATTATTTACCACCTGAAATTCGCGCCAAAAGAGTGAGTAAAATTTTAGATGAAACCCCTTTGTTTTCTGTTGAATATTTGAAATTACTGGAATGGGTTGCAAATTACTATTGTACCGATTTGATTACAGTTTTAAATGCGGCAATTCCGCTAAAACTCATCGAAAAATCTCTTAAAACAGAACAAATTATTGAATTTGTAAAAACAGACGGCGCTACAAAACGTCAAAAAGAAGTTTTGGAACTTTTAGAAAACAAGGGCAAAATGCCATTAATTGAGTTTGAAAAACTAGCCAAAACAACAAGAGCTACAATCAAAAAACTTGAGGCAATGGGGTGCGTAAAACTAATAGAAGAACAAATTTATCGTAATCCGCTAGACATTTTGCACATTGATAAAAAAGAAGATTTATTTACACTTTCAGAAACTCAGCAAAAAGTTTATGAAGGGATTTCTAAACAGATAAAAGAGGAAGTTTCACCGCAGATTTTGCTCCACGGAATAACTGCAAGCGGTAAAACAGAAGTTTATTTCAAACTAATAGACGATACAATTAAATCAGGTAAAAATGTCTTATTCCTTGCGCCTGAAATTGCCCTTGCATCTCAATTGACCAAAAGACTTGCCAGAAAATTTGGAACGCAAGATGTTGCAATTTGGCACAGCAGTATTTCAGAAGGCGAAAGATATGATGTTTGGCAAAAACTTTACAAAAACGAAATAAAAATCCTTGCAGGTGCAAGGTCTGCTGTTTTTGCACCGCTTAAAAATATCGGTTTAATTATCATTGATGAGGAGCACGAAAGTGCATACAAACAAACATCTCCTGCCCCAAGGTATGACGCAAGACTTGTTGCTCGCAAGCTTTCTGAATACAATTCTTGCCCATTGATACTCGGTTCAGCAACTCCTGATATTTCAAGCTATTATAGAGCAGTTAATTCAAATCACCTTTATGAAATGCTCAAACGTTATAATAACGCAAAAGTTGCCCCTGTTTCTGTTATAAATATGCAAGAATACGGCAGAGCAGCGTATAAAAGTTTAATTTCTAAACCTTTACAAACTGCAATTAAAGAGACTTTGGATAACAAACAACAGGTTATTCTGTTGATAAATCGTAGAGGATATTCAACCTATACACAGTGTCAAGGGTGCGGACATGTTATCGAATGTCCGAATTGTGCAATCCCAATGATTTGGCATGCCAAAGATAATATGTTGAAGTGCCACTATTGTAACCATGTTGAATATTTTCCTGACGTGTGCCCAAATTGCGGTTTTGACGGATTAAAAAATTCAGGAACAGGAACTCAAAAAATCGAACAATATATCCGAGAACTCTATCCTGATTATAATGTTGAACGCATAGACAGCGATGTTTTGGTCAGAAAAGGGGAGCACATAAGATTGCTTGAAAAATTCCAAAAGGGCGAAATTGATATCCTTGTTGGAACACAGATGATTGCAAAAGGGCTTGATAATCCTAATGTTACACTTGTTGGGGTTATTTCAGCAGATGCAAGTTTCAATCTGCCTGACTTTAGAGCATCTGAAAGAGGATTTCAATTACTGACTCAGGTTGCAGGACGCGCAGGACGTGGAGAATTTAAAGGGCGCGTGCTTTTCCAAACATATAACCCTGAATATTATGCCCTTGAAAGCGCAAAATCTCAAAATTATGCAGAATTTTACGGCAAAGAAATTAAATCTCGTGAAGATTTTGATTATCCCCCATTTAGCCAAATTATCAGGCTGATTTTGAGTTCTCAAAACAATTTCCGAGCAGAAAAAGCTGCCCAAGAAATTGCATTGAGACTTTGCACAATGATTGAGAAATTCGGATTTGGTGAAAGGTTAGAAGTTTTAGGTCCAACCCCTTGTGTCATAGAAAGAATCAACGGTTATTACAGATTCCAAATCCTTATTAAAAACAAATTGGAATCCAAAGGACATCAATTTGTTTCAAGTTTCCTTAACAAAATCACCGCACCAAAAGATATCAGAATGACAATTGATGTTGACCCTCTTGATATTTTGTAGATTTGTCCCAAAATTGTATGATAGTCTAACTAAACCGAGCACACTTATTATGAACCGAAATAATTCATTAAACCGTCGTGAAGTTTTTCGTTTTTGCAAAGCTTTTTGAGTTTAGAAATTGCACGATTTTCAATTTGGCGGATTCTTTCTCGTGAAACACCGTATTGAGAACCGATTTCATCAAGAGTTTTCTTCACTCCGTTATTATCTAAACCATAGCGCAAAATCAAAACATCACGTTCTTTTTGGCTAAGTTGATTTAAAATTGTTCTGATATCTTCTAACAAATTATCTTGAGTAACTTTGCCATCCGGTGTGATTGTTGAATTATCCACGATAAAATCTGCAATTTTTGAAGAATCTTCATCAGATGTAGCAGGAGTATCCATGCTCACTGTTGATTGAGCAGATTTAATAATTGATGTTAATTTTGAAACAGGTAAACCTAATCTATACGCGATTTCTTGTTTTGTTGGCGGATGTCCAAGCTCTGTAGTCAAATCAATTGTTGCTCTTCTGATTTTTCCGATAGAATCAATCATGTGGATAGGAAGTCTGATAATCCTTGCCTTATCTGCAATTGCACGTGTGATTGATTGTTGAATCCACCATGTTGCATAAGTTGAAAATTTATAACCTTTTTTATAATCAAAACGCCCCGCAGCTTTGATTAAGCCGACATTGCCTTCTTGAATCAAATCAAGGAATGACAAACCTCTACCGATATATTTTTTTGCAATACTTACAACCAAACGCAAATTTGCATTTACCAAAACATCTTTTGCAAATTCGTCATGGTTTTCTTGGATTTTTTTAGCCAAATCCAATTCTTCTGCTGAAGATAAAAGCGGAATTTTGCCGATTTGTCTTAGATAGATTTTTACACTATCATCAGAATTTACAGAAAGTAAACTTTCTTGAACTTTTGGGTCTTCAACGGATTTTAAGACGTCTTCTCCATCTTCAACTTCAGGAGTAGATTCCATGTCTTGTAACTTTTTAAAATCGATATTTTCATCAGAAATATCGTCAGTCATTATACCAAAATGTTCAAATTCTTTCTTCACAATATGCTCCAATCTTACACATGTATGATATAACTAAGAATTACTTTTGGGCTCATCTGATTGTATTATTATTTTTTTATCAATTTTTGACGAAGTGTTTCAAAAATGATTGCACTCAATGCGTTTGATACATTCAAAGAGTTGAAACTGTTTTGCATAGGGATTTTTACCACAAAATCAGATGCTTTTAATAAAGATTTTGAAACCCCTGCATGCTCAGCTCCCATAATAATTGCAAAGTTCATATCGTCATATTTAACATCATAGTAATTATCTTTTGCTGATGCGTCGGTTGCAATTATCCACCAGTTGTTATCCTTTAGTTTTTGAACTGCGTTGACAAGGCTATTTACTTTTATAATCGGAATGTGATTTATCGCCCCTGCACTGATTTTTTCAACCACAGAATTTACCTGAACATTTCTTCTTGATGGGATGATTATGCCATCAACTCCTGCACAAACACAAGTCCTTATAATTGCACCAAGATTGTGAGAATCTTCCACACCATCAAGGATTACAAGGGATGAATTTGTGTGGTCTTTACTTGAGATAAAATCATCCAAGTCCATATATTTTACAGGTGAAATCTGAGCAATAATTCCTTGGTGGTTAAATTCGGCATAAGGTTGAAATTTTTCTTTTGCAACAAATTGAAAAACAATTCCGCGCTCTTGTGCCAATTCTTTGATTTTAGAAATCTTGTTATCAGAGTGAATGTTTTTTGAAATCAAAATTTTGTTAATTTCTCTATTACCTGCAATCAAGGCTTCCATTACGGAATTTTTACCGAAAATTATTTCAGAATTTTCCATCTTATTTTGAAACCTCCAACATTCTGTCAATACAAGTAACTGCGCGTTTTGCAATTTCAGGGTCAACAGTAATTTCATTTTTACCTGTTTCCAAAACTTCTAAAATATCTTCAAGTGATGTCATTTTCATATTTGGACATACAATGTTGTTTTTGACAGGAATAAATTCTTTTTCAGGATAATCACGTCTTAATCTGTCGACAACACCTTGTTCTGTTGCAATAATAAATGACTTGTTATCACTGTTTTTAGCGTAATTCATAATACCTGTTGTACTGCCGACATAATCTGCCATATCAGATACAGACATGTGACATTCAGGATGAGCTAAAACAAGCGCACTCGGATGTTCTTCTCTTGCTTTTTCAATATCGGCAGGTCGAATTTGCAAGTGTGTCGGACAGAACCCAGGATATGTAATAACTTCAATATTACCCAATTGCTTTTCTACCCATTTGCCTAAATATGTATCAGGCAAGAATAATATTTTCTCTGCATTTAGATTTTTAACGACCTTGACTGCATTTGAACTTGTACAACACAAATCACATTCAGCTTTTACTTCAGCAGTAGAATTTACATAACAAACTACAGGAATATCAGGATGTGCGGACTTAAATTCCATAAGTTGTCTGTGGTTAATCATATCTGCCATTCTACAGCCTGCATTAATTTGCGGCAGTAAAACTTTTTTGTTTGGCGATAAGATTTTTGCAGTTTGAGCCATAAAATAAACTCCTGCAAATACAATAATTTCAGCATCAGTTTCTGCTGCAACCTGACTCAATTTTAGAGAATCTCCGACATAGTCTGCAACCAAGTCGATTTCCACAGGTTGGTAACAATGTGCCAATATAACAGCTTTCTTTTCTTTCTTTAATTTATTAATACTCTCAACTATGTTCTGCATTTGAAATATATTATCCTCCGTTTGGTGTAAATTTATGTTAAGATATTCTCATTTATAAAAAATATTGTATAATAAAAATAAGAATATAGTAAGAAGAATATAAAGGTAGATATGTCACTAAACAGTTTATTTGGAATGGGTGGAGGTAAAGATTTATACATATCTGTATCACCTGCCTGTGGATTGGAAATGATTGAGCTTGATAAACATGGAAATGTTAAGTCTTATGCTCAAACACCGTTGGAATATAATGAAGCTCAGAGAGAAATCTCCAATTATGATGAATTTAAGGCAGGTTTGGAAACTTTATTCCAGATGCGTAATATTAACCCTGCCAAGGCAAACATTTATTTAAGTGTACCGACTGTATGGTTCGGAACAAAAGAAGGTTTGCCTTTGTTGCTTGATGATAACGCAATTACAAACATCGTTATCGGTGAATTGGAACAAACTTATGTATTCAAAAGAAAAGAACCGTTACCGTTTTGGTTTGACGCGTTAGCATCAACTAACTCTGATTCAAGAAATGTATTTTATACAGCAGTACAAAAAGAGGCAATTGACTCTATCCGTGGAATTATCACTTCAATGGGTGCAAATTTAGCAGGGGTTGAATGCTCACTTTTTGCTGATTTAAAAGGTTTATTAGCAACAGGAATTGCGACAGAACAAATGCAAGATGGCAATTCTTGGAGCTTGATGATTGTAAATAACAGTGGGTTCCAATTATTAGGACTCCAAGGTAAACGAATCCTTGAATACTATGAAGAGCCATTACCAATCAAATCTTATGAAGGCGAAGAAATTTATTCAGCAATTGAAAATGCTGCTCAAATCGCTTTGATGAGTACACCATCAAGTTCGTTGGTAATTTTATCAGAAACAGATTTAGTTTCTGCTGAAATCTTAGCCAGTCGTTTACAATTCGGTGGTTCAACTATTTATGTTGAAGACAACCAATTCCGTAAAGAACCTTTGATGGATATGAGTTTGAACATCTTATCAGATGACCAATTGAAAGTTTCTTTACACGCAATCGGTCACATGTCACCTGCAGGTGCAATGCCTGTAGATGTTGACTTTATCGCAGAAAAAGGTAAAGCAAAAGCTCAAGTAGCTGTTATTGAAATTCCTTTAGGTAACGGTCAAGTATTTGAATTGACTCCTCAAAAAGCTATAGTGCTTGTTATTATTCTAGCAGCACTTGTTATGGCTCCATTGGGTGGTGCTTATGCTTGGACAAACGGACTTGTTACGAAGGCACAAGAAGAAAGTACAGCTTTAGATAATCAAATTACTGACTTAGATGCACAAATTAAGCAATACGAAAAACAAGACGGAAAAGCTGAATTTGATGCTGTTGCAGAAATTGAAAAAGTTTTGAAAAATAACAGAACAAAAATCCAAGTATATGCAGCATTAGGTCAATTTATTCCTAAAAACTTGTATTTAACATACTTCATCACAGGTGATGATGGTTTAATCAATATCAAAGGTTGTGCAGATTCTGTTGAAGATGTTTATGTATTCTTCAAAAACATGAAAGAATCTTTGACTGACTCAAAACTTCGCTTGAGCAAGTTGGATTTGAAATCAGGTTCACTTGATACAGTTGTAAACAGCACAGCATCTACAATTGATAATGCTCCATACGTATTTGAAATTACAAATATGGATGAAAATCAATTGAAATCATTTATGAGCAAGTTATCAGGAAATTCTGACAAAAAAGATAATAAAGATAACAATTCTAACTCAAATGATAATGCTCAACAGCAGCAAGACGCACAAAACAATAACAACAATGCTGCTGCAAGTAATGAACAACAACAATAATAATAATATTTAAAGGATAAAATAAATGGATAGTGAAAAATTAAAACAGTTTATAATTCCAATAGCATTAATAGTTTTGCTAATTGCAGGTGTTTGCTATGTTACTCCTAAAATAATTGAAAATTATCAAAGCTACACAGCTGCGCAAGCTGAAATTGAAACTAAGAAAACAACTGTTCAAGAAAAACAAGCTAAACTTGATGAATACAAACGTAAAGCTGAAGAAGAACAGAGAAAAGAAGAAGAAAGCGCAAAGAGCGAAAAACCTTTCTACAAACCCGTTATGTCAGGATTGGATACAGAAGCGGTTATAGCAGGTGAATTTGCAGAAGTTCTTCAACTTGTTAGAGCTAATCAAATCAAAGTTCGTTCAATCAAATACGATTATGACCCTGCTGATGATGCTTTCGTTCAAGGTGCAGGCGACAAATATAACGTAGCAAGATTAAATATGGAAATGATTGCAAACTATTCTAACTACGATAACTTCTTGAAAGAATTATACAGACACCAACACTTTATCGATATTCAATCAGCAGAAATCGTTCCATACAAGAAAAACAAACGAATTCTTTTGATTAACTTTAAAGTTAAATTATATGCTAAAAAATAGTTTGATAAATATTTTGAAAAAGGAGATACAAATTGTATCTCCTTTTTTTATGCGAATTTTGAATAATCTATCCCAAACAAAATTCCATCTGATTTTACGCATGTGCTACAAAAACTTGTCTCTAGTGAACATTTTTTGTTGTAGTCAGTGAAAGAACTACCGCAACGTCCCCTATAATCATTTGCCAAAAACGGACAAGTGTAGATACCGGAATTTGTAAGGATTCTGCCATATTCACAGTCCAAATTTTTTGCAGATGAAATTTCTTCCTGTTGGTCATTATTTTTGTCATGCCAAGGATTTATTTGCAAATTTGACTCATCCATATCAAAATTATTCTTTTTAAAAACTGAACTAAACCCTGATATAATTTCATTTTTAGGCAATTTGTAATAATTAGTAACTGTGATAATCGGATTAAAATCGTATTTCAGCAAATGTTTAATCGCGAAAATAGCATGCCTGTATGCTCCACGATACCTAATATCGTCGTTTTTTACTTCATCATAGTGGTCAATACTTATTTTAAAAATAATTTCATTAGAAGATTCATCTTCGACTTTTTTGAGAAATCTTGCTTTTTTCTCGTTTATAAATGAACCGTTTGTGCAAATACACACATTTGAGCGTTTCAAACACTGCCTCAAAATCGCATTGAAATCAGGATGTGTCATAGGTTCAGCTCCTGTTAGGACTATACATTCGATTTTTTCATTCATTGTTTCATTTAGCGCCTGCTTAATCAAATCAATGTTGATAAAATCTGATTCCTTTTTATTGCGCGGGAACTCCAAATAACAATGTTTGCAGTGTTGGTTACAATTTTTTGCAGTCATTTCAATGAACAAATTGTTCAAAGCCTTCATGTTAATAACTTCTGATTGATAAATACTTTTCATAATAAAACTCCTCAATTGACATGTCCATGTTGGGTCAGTTGGGATTTAAAATAAATTATCCACCATGGCAAAACTTGACAAAAAAGATTACCCATGTGCTAATATCTAAATATGGTTAAGATTTTAGACTGTACAACAAGGGACGGTGGACATACCACAAATTGGACTTTTAATGATGATTTCGTTGAAAATTTAATATCTGAATTAAATTCCAACGGTACAACTTATTATGAAATCGGTTACAGAAACCATTTTGACACAGATGGCAAAGGACAATTCTACAGGTGTACCCCTGAATTTTTGCAAAAGTTTTACCAAATTAAAGAAAACTTGCAATTAGGTGTAATGACCGATACCTCAAGGTATTCTGAAGACGACTTCCGAAATCGCGCGGAAGACTTTATTGATTTTGTCAGAATTGCCTGCCACCCTGATAGAATCCGCGAAACTTTAGGAATCGCAAAAGATTTATACGACAAAGGGTACAAAGTTTTTGTCCAACTTATGGAGATAAATAATGTTGATGAGGCAGGGTATTTGAGCCTTTTTGAATGGGAACATAAAGAGATTTTGGAAAGCCTGTATTTTGCCGATAGTTACGGCGTTTTGCACCCATCAGAAATTGAACACTATTATAACAAATTGGCGATGATAGGGTTTGAAAAAATAAGTTTCCACGCACATAACACTATAGCCATGGCCTTGCCAAACAGCCTGAAAGCTATTGAATGTGGAGTTTGGTCTGTTGATGTGACAAAAAATGGCATTGGCAGAAACGGTGGCAACCTCGATAGCGCAGAACTGTTTGAACATTTTACACACTAAATCAATGTTGATTTTCCACAATTGTCACCCTGAACTTGTTTCAGGGTCTCTAATATTGTAAAGATTACAAAACTAATTTGTTCAATTTGAGATTCTGAAACAAGTTCAGAATGACAATGACCGATGTGTTTGGTTAGAGATTCTGAATAGCAAGAAAATTATGTGTTCATTCTTCACACAAATTTTCTAAGCTTTCAGAATGACATAGTACATTTTGTCTATACTTTCATAAAATAAAGGTGGGCTAGTGAGCCCACCCTACTTTTCTTTTATCAACCCCTCAACTACTCCACAGAGAGGACATGTTAAATCTATCAACTTACTTCAAAAACTCATCAAGTCTTTTTACAGCCTCAAGGGTGTTTTCTCTACTACCAAATGAAGTTAATCTGAAATAACCTTCACCGTTTTTACCGAAACCTGACCCTGGAGTTCCGACGATTTGAACATTATTCAACAAATAATCAAAAAATTCCCAAGATGTCATATTGTTAGGACATTTCAACCAAATATATGGTGAATGTTGACCACCGATATGCCAAATATTGTGACGGTTAAGTGTATCAGAAATGATTTTTGCATTTTCTTTGTAGTAATTTAAGTTTTCTTGAATTTCTTTTTGACCTTCTTCTGTGAATACAGCCTCAGCACCTCTTTGAATGATATATGGAACGCCATTGAATTTTGTTGTTTGACGTCTTAGCCACATTTTATTAAGTGACATATCATCAAAAACTAAAGCCTTCGGAACTACTGTGTAACCGCATCTTGTACCAGTGAAACCTGCCATTTTTGACAATGAACAAAATTCGATAGCACAAGTTTTTGCACCTTCGATTTCATAAATACTTCTTGGAAGATTCTTATCAGTGATAAAACATTCATAAGCTGAGTCAAACAGGATGATTGAGTGATTTTTGTTTGCATAATCAACCCAAGCTTTCAATTGTTCTTTATTATATACAGCGCCAGTCGGATTGTTTGGTGAGCAAATATAAATAATATCAGCTTTGATTGACGCATCAGGTAACGGCAAAAAATTATTTTCTGCATTCGCATCAATATAAATGATTTTTCGACCTGCCATTGTATTTGTATCTACATAAACAGGATAAACTGGGTCTGGAACTAAAACAGTATTATTAACATCAAACAAGTCCAAAATATTGCCTAAATCTGATTTTGCACCGTCAGAAATAAAGATTTCATCATTATCTAATTCTACATGGTTTGATTTGTAATAACTTTGAACCTTTGATTTTAGGAAATCATAACCTTGTTCAGGGCCATATCCGTGGAAAGTTTCTTTAACTCCCATTTCTTCAGATGCTTTTTTTAGTGCACTTACAACAACTTTGCATAACGGAAGAGTAACATCTCCGATTCCTAATTTGATTATTTTTTTGTCAGGATTTTTTTGTGCAAATTCACTGACTTTCTTTGAAATTGTTGAAAATAAATAACTGTCTGCAATATTTTGGTAATTTTTGTTTACGTTCATCTGCTATCCTCATTTTATGTGCTATCGAGGTTAATTTTAGCACAAATAAATGTTAAAATATATTTACCAAAGTTAATATTTTGACAAAAAATATTTTTTTTTTGACTTACTTTTGGTATAGTCATGAAAAAGACTATGAATGTAGTATTTTGAAAAAGTAAAAGGTAAGTAATGGCTGAATATATTCTTCACAAAACAAAGGAAGAAACTGCATTAAGAACAAAAAAAATGTATGTTTCAACTCCTTACAACAGAGTTCAAGCAGTAGAAGAGAGATTGAAAAAGATTTTTGAGGATGAAAAAAAATCAGATGGTTCTATCCTTATTGATTACAAACCTCAAGTGTTGTCAAAATTAGCAAAATACTTATCAGGACATATTGCTCGCCCTGCATCTATCGGTATTGCAGGAGAAACCGCAAGCGGAAAATCAACAATTACTCTTGATATCATTGACACAATTAAATCTTTTGCAACCGAATTTGAAATTGAAGATGCCATTACAAGAGTGAATACAGACGACTATTACTACGACCGTTCAGAAATGGTTAAAGCTGCAGGTAGTTTTGCTGAATTTGCTAAAAACTACGATTTAGATGTTCCACAAGCTCTTGAATTGGAATTGATGAATGCTCACATTAAAGAATTATTGATGGGCAAATCAGTATTTCTTCCAAAATATGACATGTCAGGAACTGCAAAAAGATTTGATAATTATACATTAGCTAATCCTTCCAAAATCATTATTTCGGAAGGATTGTTTACGCTTACGGAAAAAATCAAAGATGCGTTTGACTTTAAAATTTACGTTGATGTAAATTCAAAAGTTCAAAAAGAGAGATTTTATGTTCGTGCAGCAGAAAGAGATTTGGGAAGTTCTGCTGACGGTATTTATAAAAACGCATCACAAAAAGCTGAAATCTATATCAGACCTTGCAAACAAGAGGCGGATATCATATTGTCAGGCGAAGCAGTAAGAGCACGTTACAAAGCATTTTTGAACAAATTAATCAGCATCGTTCAACAAGAAAATTTTAGAAATAGAATTATTTTGTAAGAAGGACAAAAACTGTCATGCTGAACTGGTTTCAGGGGCTATGATTCAACATTTAGGTCTATGTCATTCCGAATTGCGGATTTT
>DHMN01000071.1:44470-81932 GCA_002405805.1 Cyanobacteria bacterium UBA4641
GGTCGAGCCGCCAATAATCCAAGACAGTTTCGGAATCTTTTCCATAATTAATATTTAACAAATATTATATATGCTTAATCTTGATTATTAAAAAGATTCTGAATCAAGTTCAGAATGACATGGTTTTATGTGTACGGTTCTTCTGAATGATAATAAGTAGGTTGGACTCACCAGTCCGACTGTAAAATTTTGTCGACATAACAATACAAACCTACATAAAACTCCTCAAAATTGTAACAAAATACTAATTTCTTGAAAAAACTGAAAGATACTCTAAAATATTAGTGGGATAGGTATCTTTAACAGTAGATAAGAATTAGATGAACAATAATAAAAAGATTAATAAGTTTATGACACTTGCTGCCTGTATTGCCGTAATTGGTTGTACTGCAACACCTGCTTTTTCTGATGCGATTACTGTCAGTATCAGCGCGGTAGCTAGTGGCGCAACAGGTATCATATCTAACCAAACTTCATCCCTTGTTTCTACTGATTACACTTGGAAAAGCGGTTCAACAGATTCGGTTGACGTAAACCTCACAACAAGTGGTACCTTGACCGTGAGCGACTATTCCAATTCTACTGTTAATGGCACATTGAACGCTAGTGGCGGAACTATCGATTTGGTCAGCGGAGTTTTGACAATCGGTAGTGATAGTGCAATTTCCAGTGCTGTATTGAACCAATCTTATGGCTCGACTCTTAACATTGCAGGCGGTTCGGCATACTTATTCGATTCAGATTCTTTAGAAGGAGAAATCCTTGTCTCATCAGGAATTTTAGGGCTTGATGGAGCTACTCTTAATGATGATTTAACTATCACAGGCGGTGGAGTTGTTAGTGATAACAACACTGTAATAAACGGTACAACTACAATTTCAGGCGGAGCTAATGACTTCAATTCTACAACATTTAGTGACGTAAGTATATCAGGCGGAAATTCATCATTTACAAATTCATCTAAAAACGGAACATTTACTCAAACTGACGGAACTACAACAATTGTCGGCTCAGGTTTTGATTTTGATAACGATGCAGATAATGTTTCAGGCGGAACTCTAAATATCGGAAATGGTTCAAGCACAACTGTCGGAGTTTCAGCAGGTACAATCGGCGCAGATTCTACTGTTAATATCAACAAAAATTCTACCCTAAATGTCTCTGGTGGTAATGCAACACTAGACAGCGGAGACACTTGGAACGGAGACGTAAGCGTTTCAGGGGGAGAATTAGCACTTGTTGGAATAAGCAAGAAAAATTCTGCAAAATTCACTCAAACAGGCGGTTCAACAACAATCACAGGGAGCGGATTCAATTTAAACAATTCTTCTGACAGTATCCTTGGTGGAGATTTGAATATCGGCGATGATACCACAACAGGGAATATGACTGTTTCAAAAGGTGTGTTGTATGAAGGTGCAAATGTCACAATCAATTCAGGAAGTTCTCTTGATGTTACAGGCGGAAACGTAACGCTGGATGGAGCAACAGACAGATGGAACGGTAATGTTTCAAATTCAGGCGGAACATTAACGCTAAAGGATGTTAAAAAGAACGCAAACGGTACATTCACCCAAACAGACGGTACTACGACCGTTACAGGTTCAAATTTTGCAATGAATAATACCGCGGACACGGTTTCCGGCGGTACAATGAATATCGGCACATCAACATCTACAGGCAAATTGACAGTAAGCAACGGTTCAATCACGGAAGATGCAACACTAAACATCACATCTAACGGTACAATTGACCTTAAAAAGGGTGATGTTACAATTGATAATTCTGACACTTGGGCAGGTAATGTTGAAGTCAACGGCGGAACTCTGAATATTTCAAACGCAACAAAATCAGGTTCATTAACACAAAACGGCGGAACAATCAATGTTACAGGTAAAAAGTTTGACTTAAACAGTGAAGATGACTTATTAGATGGCGGAACTTTGAATATCGGCGACGGTTCAACTTCATCTAAAATGACAGTTTCAAAAGGTACAATCACAACAGATACAACGGTTAATCTTAACGAAAAAGCGACTCTTAATGTATCAGGCGGTGACGTTAGTATGGGCGCGGATTCCACTTGGAGCGGTAATGTCAACATGTCAAGCGGAAGTTTGGCACTTGTTGGAATGACCAAAACTGGAACATTGACCCAAACAGGCGGAAGTACAACAGTTACAGGAAACAAATTTGACCTTAATGATGAAAATGACTACATTTCAGGTGGAAGTTTGACTATCGGCAACGGCACAGCATCTTCGACAATGAATGTTTCAAAAGGTGCAATTTCTAAAGATACTGATATTACGATTTCAAAAAATTCAACCCTAAACGTAAGTGGCGGTAATGTAGAAGTCGGCTCAACTGGCACTTGGAATGGAAACATCAGTATTTCAAGCGGTAATTTAACTTTAGACAGTGCATCAAAAAGTGATAACGGTACATTCACACAAACAGGCGGAAAAACAGATGTACTTGGTACAGGTTTTGATTTAGATAATGCAGGCGATATTGTTTCTGGCGGAACTTTAAATATCGGAAACAAAACAACTACCAGCGATTTGAGCGTTTCAGCAGGGACTATTGAATCTGATGCGACAATAAATATCACCAAAAAAGGAACACTGAATGTTTCAGGCGGAGATGTAACTCTTGATGATGGTGATTCTTGGAACGGTAATGTAAATGTGACTGACGGAACTTTGAAAATTTCTAACATTAACAAAAGTTCTTCAGGAAAATTCACTCAAACAGGCGGTAAAACCACAATCAACGGTGATAATTTTGATTTAGATAACACAGATGATTCAATCACAGGCGGTTCACTTGTTATTGGGGATTCCAGTGCAACTAACTTAAATGTCTCAAATGGAACAATCGGTCAAGATACAAAATTGACCCTTAGTTCAGGTTCCAATTTGAATATTTCAGGTGGCAGTGTTTCGCTTGACAATACAGACACTTGGGAGGGTGATGTAAATGTTGCAGGCGGAAGTTTGGCACTTGTCGGTATCAACAATAAAAAAGGAACATTCAATCAAACAAAAGGTACAACAACAGTAACCGAAACAGGTTTTGATTTGAATAATTCTTCTGACAGTATCACAGGCGGAACGCTAAATATTGGCGATGGCACAACAGTTTCTGACATGAGCGTTTCTCAAGGTACAATCGGCGCAAATACTACCGTCAATATTAAAGACAACGCAACCCTAAATGTTTCCGGAGGCAACGTAAACCTAAATAAAAACGGAACTTGGGATGGAAATGTAAATGTTTCAAACGGAACTTTGAACATTGATTCCATAAGCAAAAGCGAAAACGGCACATTTGCTCAAGGGGGCGGAACAACAACCGTTACAGGTTCAGGTTTTGATTTGAATAATTCATCTGATAGCGTTGCAGGTGGAACATTTAATATTGGTGATGGTACAAAGGTTACCGACGTAACGGTTTCAAAAGGTTCAATCCAATCAGGTGCAACAACAGTTATTAATTCAAATTCAAAATTGAAAGTAAAAGGCGGAAAAGTAACATTAGATAGCGGTGATACAATAAATGGTGACGTTGAAGTTTCAGACGGAACATTGACACTTGATTCTGCAAAGAAAAGTACCGATTCTGTTTTGACTCAAACAGGCGGAACAACAAATGTTACAGGTACAGGTTTTGATTTAAACAATTCAGCAGACAGCATTTCAGGCGGAACGTTAAATATCGGAACGACTTCTGATTCTTCATCAATGACAGTTTCAAAAGGTACAATCAGCGCAGATACCGCTGTTAATATCGCAACAAACGGCACAATAAATATCACAGGCAGCAGCGTAACCCTAAATGACAATGACGATTGGAGCGGTAATGTAAATGTTTCAGGCGGAAATCTGAATTTGGCAGGAATTGCTAAAAACAGTTCGGGTATTTTGACTCAAACAGGCGGAACAACAAATGTTACAGGTTCAGGCAACACCTTGAATAATGAAAATGACAACATTTCAGGGGGGAATCTTGTTGTCGGAACATCTGACACTGATGGAGAATTGAATGTCGAAAACGGAACAATTGCCCAAGGTGCGAATGTTACAATTAATGAAAAAGGTTCATTAAAAGTCAAAGGTGGAAATGTAACACTAGATGGTTCTGATACGTGGAACGGTGAAGTTTCAAATTCAGGCGGTACGTTGAATTTGACAAATAATTTGTCAAAAACTACAACCTCAAAAGCTAAATTCAATCAAACCGACGGCACAACAAATATCAACAATTCAAAACTTGTTCTAAACACCTCAGACAGTACAATTACAGGCGGTACGGTAAATCTCGGAACATCATCCGAACTTGATATAAACAATTTTTCTGAAAACTCTTCCGCAATCAACGCAACAGGCGGCAAATTCTCAATCAGAAAAGGTTCAAAACACACAATTACAGACGGAACCGTTGCCAAAGATGCCGTGATTACAGTTGAATCAGCTGCAAAACTTGGTGTAAACGGAGATGATGCTAATGTTACCCTCGATGGCACAACTGACACCGTTGATGGTAGTATTGAACTTTCAAAAGGTAAGTTATACATCTCTGACGATTTGACAAAAGTCACAGATGAAAACGGTAACTATGTCCAAACAGGCGGAAGTTTGACTATGTCAAATTCAACATTATCACTTGCTAATAAAACAAGTTCAATTTCAGGCGGTGACGTGAATTTGACAAACAACTCAACATTGAATGTTACAAGTAGCGGTGGAAGTGCAATCACAGGCGGAAATATCACCATTGATGATTCTTCTGTGTTGAATTATTTGGCACAAAAAGGTTTGATACAGTATTCTGACGGAAATCAGATAAATATTGATACATCAGGTTTAATCAATATGGCAAACAATGTCAGAACAAACAGTGTTATCAATAATTTGACAATTAATAACGGAAGTTTGGGCGATGGACAGGCTGATTTTGCAATAGATATCAGAGCAAGAAGTAACAACAATTCCAGCGCAGATACAATTACCGCAAATTCAATCAAAGTCGCAACAGCAGGTACAAACGGAACTATCAGAATTTCTGATTACAACCTGAATGGTGACATCTTTGGGTACGATGCTCCAATAGACAAATCAATAAGGCTTGGTAAAATTTTCAAAACCGATAATTTAGATAGTGAAGTTCAATTTGACGCAACAGATAAAGAAATTTTCACTCCAATCGGCTATTACAAACTAAACCCATCATCTGCAAACGACGGCAGTTATACTTTTGACCTTGCAAGATACAATCCGCAAGTATTCAGAGGGCAAGTGTCAACGGCTGCATCTTATATGAACCAGCTAGTCGTTAATGATACATTATTCAACCGCGCTCAAATCAGACGCTACGGTTCAAGTTACAATGAAATGTTCAAAAACAAAACTGCAATCTTAGACGGCAATGCAAGTTTTGAAAGGACATTAAAAGAAGGACAACTTTGGACAGAGGCTTTTGGTAACTTTGAAACTTTGAAATTCAATCATGATTTAGACAAAGTTAGAAACAATTCTTGGGGCTTTATTGTTGGTGGCGATTTTGGATTGAAAGAACTTAAAAACGGTTGGTCATGGATGCCTACAATGTATATTGCTTATAATGGCGGACACCAAACATTTAACAAGGTCGGAATTTACGAAAACGGCGGTCAACTTGGTTTCATGAGTAGCTTTATGAAAGACAAGTTTATGGAAACCGCACTTGTTTACGCAGGAGCTTACGGTACAGAAATGAATATCGTCGGCTCATCTGAAGATGCGTTTAACTACTTTGTCGGCGTTGCAAGTAAAACCGCATACGACTGGAATTGGGGCTCACACTTTAAAGTTCAACCGTCTTTGACATTGGCTTATAACATGTTTGGAAAACAAAATTGGCACAGTGATTTTGGTCAAATGGGCATGTCTTCAGGATTTTTGAACGGCTTTAATGTTGCCCCCGGGGTAAACTTCATTTTGCAACAAGAAAGCTGGAGCATGTACGCAACAATTGCTTATGCTTGGAACTTCTTCGGCGGAATGGACGGCAGAGCAGGAAATGTCGACTTGCCACATATCAGAATGTCTAACGGCTACTTGCAATATGGATTTGGTATGACAAAATCATTCTCTGACAGATTCAATATGTACGCTCAGGCAACAATGCGCAACATCGGCAGAACAGGTATCATTTGCCAAGGCGGCTTGAACTGGAGATTGTAAAAGATTCGTCTTTTGAAATCAAATTGGCGCGTGATATGGCATTGCTAAAAAGTTTAGTTATGCCAAAACTTCAACAAGATTGTCATTTTTAATTTCAACACCAGCTTTATTCAAGAATTTTACTTCTTGCGGTTCAGCATATTGGGTAACAATTTTTGTATTTGCGTTTTTAGATGTTGTTAATTTCAAAGCCTCAATCATTGATTTTGCAATATGTCTGATTGAACGATTACGTTTGTTTTGCTCATACGCAAATTTTGGATTTGTACCAATTTTAAAAATATTGATTTCGCCTGATTTTTTTGTAAATTTATCTGTTGAAACAAACCCCAATACTTGTGTTGGGTCTACATGGTCAAAATTTGTCTCTTGAGTTGTCACACCAAAAATACGTGCACCTCCACGCTCAATATTTGCTTCATTTACAAGAGCACCTGACAAATTTTTACCGCCCCACATATCACGGATTTGCTCCAAAACCTTTCTATCTTCAACTTTTGCAGTTTCAAATTTTATAAAATTTACACTTGCATCTTTCCATTTTTTCGCATCTTTAAATTTCACATGCGCAGGAGCAACATATTTTGCACCAAATTGAACATTATTATTTGAGTAAACTTGCATTATATAATCCTTTCCTTAATCTAATCTTTTCTTATTAATGCCGAACATATTTATTTTTGCGGAAATTTTTAAATTATATTAAGTCTAATTTACATAATTGTTTATAGACACAATTTTTGCATGCGCCCTGTTTATCTTCCTTGATTGGATTGAATTTTAGAGCCTTAATATTTTGATAAGTGTCTTTTATTAGGGTTTCAATATATTTCATATCATCGTCAGTCAAATATTTATCGACAGATTTTTCATGATTTTCTACATAAATAATTCCGACTTTTGCAACTTTGTTACCTGTAAGTTTTTCATAAGCATATTTATAGAAACAAAGTTGGTTAAAATAATTCTGTTTTTCTTCATTCGGTGCGATTTTTTTCTCACTTGAGTAATTACCTGTTTTGTAGTCATAGAGTTCATACGTACCATCAGAATTTTTCTCGATACGGTCGATTTTACCTGTGATAAAATCACCATCTACATCAACACCGTAAAAACTAAATTCAATATCAGAAATTCGACTGGCAGGAATTTGTGAAAAATACGGATAGTAACTTGTCAAAAGTTTTTGCCCTTGTTTAAAATATTTTTCTTTCTTCGCTTCTGACGAGAATTTCAACCCATCCATGCCTATGCGGAATTTTTCCAAAATTTCATCTAATGTCGGATAAGCAGACTCTTTTGCGGATTTCACGGCTCTTTCAAGCAATGAATGAATCAAAGTACCAAAGTTTGCACCATCCCAATCAGCCTCTTCTACATCGATTCCAAGCACTTTTACATAGAAAAATTTACGCGGACAGCTTAAATAATCATTCAATCTTGAAGGTGATAGCACCACCGATTTTACGCGCTCCTCAATTTCATTTTTGAAAGCTTTTTGATTATCAAAAACATCTGATGAGACACTTCTATAAAACTCTGTTGTAAAATCTTCTGCGCTACATTCAAATTGTGCACTATCAAAATCATAGTTAGCGGTTGGTTCTAAATATTTTGTAATTTGTTGTGCTTTTCCGTTGTTGCTGTCGGCAAAAGAAATTGTAAGCGAATGTTTTGCCCTTGTAATACCAACAAATAACAATTTCAAAAGTTCTGAATCTTTCTTAGCTTGGGCGGTTTCTTTATCGGGAACTTCTTCTGTTATGAGCTTATATTCCCCAGGCATCCTAAAATCTTCCCAATTTGAACTAATCAAATTTGGCAGATAAACATATTCAAATTCTCGACCTTTTGAACCGTGGTATGTCATCAATTGAACTGCATTTTGAACAACTGAATCTTTATCCAAATTGATGTCAATTTCATTTTCAAAACAATCATCAAGATATTTTACAAAGTCAGATAAATTTTTTGTTGAATCAGAATTTTGAAAATCTGTCGCCTCTGAAATTATTTTCCTAATCCCTGCAAGATTTTCACTTCTATTTTTGCCAGATTTGTAAAAATAAGTAAGCAATCCGGTTCGATTGATAATTTCGACAATTGTATTACGCAAATTATTAGAACTTGCATAATCTTGAAGATAGTCAAAAGTTTCTAAAAATTTTGTGATTTTTTCAGGATTTTTCCAGCCTTTCAAATTGCGCATAAGTGTAATAAAATCGCTGGATTCTCCCTTTTTCCAAAGTCGTTTTTCTTCCAAAATTTTGTTATAATCTTGCTGGTCAATTTTGAAAGGTTCAGATAGCAATAAGCCAAATAATTTGTCACTTGATGTCAAATAATTATTCATTGCTTTTATGTAAAAATAAATCAAAATTGTTGAGCGGATAGCAAAAATACTTTTTCCTTCATCAATTTGAAACGGTATATTTTTACTTTTCAAAAGTTCTGCAAAGGTTTGCAATTCTGCTCGTTTTTTTGAAATAATAGCAATTTGAGAATAATCAATTTTGCCTTCATCATTTTTCGGTGCAATGTCAGATTCTATCAGGGTTTTGATATCATCGACAATATAATTAAATTCCTGCAAAATTTCACCAAATTGTATACGTTTTATTTTTTTATCTTTTGCAATAATTTTTGGATTTTTTGCTGTTAATTTTTTAGAAATATTATATTTTTCCTTGAAATACGGATTGTTTTCAAGACGATTTTCATCCTGACTGACAATTATATTACTAAAATCAAGAATGGTCTGAGTTGAGCGGTTATTTTCTTCAAGACAAATCACTGTCGTATTTGGATATTTTGTCAAAAAGTTTTCGATATTATCGCTTTTTGCACCCTGAAAACCATAGATAATTTGGTCATCGTCCCCTACAACAAAGATATTTTTTTCATCATTTCCGTCTAATAAATTGAATATAATTTGGTTTTGCAAATCGTTTGTATCTTGGTATTCATCGACCAAAAAATATTTATATTTGTTTGAAACTTCTGATAAAAACTGTGAATCTTCTTCAAAAGATGTCAAAACTAAATTTATCATATCGGAAAAGTCGATTAAATTTTTGTTTATCATTTTTGTTGAATAAAGCTCATACAGAGTCCAAAGCTCTTTCGCTTTTTCAATATTTGTTTTTATTTTTTCAAGTTCGTTATAGCGAGTTTTGTTTTTAGTATTGCCTGCTTGTTCGCGCTCATAAATTTCACTTTCCAACTCTTTATAACGAGGCATAAGGGTTGGATTTGAGTCAATACAAGCCATGTACTCTTCTTTTGAAACTCGTTGAGTTTTTAATTTTTCAACATAAGAAATAAAATTCTTTGTGAAAAAGTATCTGTCAGCACGCGATGGCACAAAAAATTCCAATTTCGCATCGTCAATACATTCTTTCATTATTGAAATTTTTTCAGCATCCGTGATAAGTTTTACACCTGATGTCATTTCAAATTTGTCAGGATAAGTTTTAATTAAATCATTACAAAATGAGTGATAAGTATAAATATCAACGGCAGACGCTACCACACCCATTTTTTTTATCAAACGTTGGCGCATTTCAGATGCCGCAGCATCAGAAAATGTCAAACAAAGTATTGATGAAGGTTCGACTCCATCTGCTAACATTTTTTCAATACGGTGAATTACTGTGAAAGTTTTTCCTGTCCCCGGACCTGCCAAAAGCATAACTTGTCCGTTCAAGATATCAATTGCTTGTTGTTGTTTAGAGTTTGGTTTTATAATATTTTTTACTTCTGCCATAACTCTAATTTAGCATAAAAGATTTTAGCTGTGAATTATCAATCTTGATTTATCGCCACCCAAAACTCGGTCTATATCAGCACCAAAACGCGCATATTGTTCTTGTTTACAAGAAATTTTTCCTGTAACTTGTTCAAGATTTGGTGGGAATTTTGTAATTCTTGAATCAAATAATTTATTTTTGTTATCCAAAATCAAATTACCATTAATAACTTTCACGTTGCGAAGCAATTCATCTTCATTTAAGCCAAACATTGAATAAGGAATTGAAATTCCGCTATTTGCGTTCATATTATATGAAGGTTTGTATGTGCCGATTTTTAATGTTCCATCTTCAAGTTGTTCTGCTTTCACGCCCAAATATTTGAACATTCCGATATCATTGTTATCTTTGATAATTTTTGCAAATGATTTTTTCAATTCAGGGTCAATTTCATTCAATTTATCACTAATCATGATTGCTTGAGATGCCTTTGGACCTTCATCAATAATCCCTGAATGGCATTTGATATTGTGGTCTTTGATGTATGTTTTGATTTCTTTTACCAAATTTAGCGGAACAATGTTGTTATTTTCAGTCCCTTGGATTTGGTCTAATTTGCCACGAGAAGTTGTCATCCCAACAAGCGGTTCCCAAAGATTAGACTTGTCACGTTCTAAATAAATATAAAAATCGCCATCTGACAAAGCATCTTCTGCTTTATCTACACTTGAACGTGTACACCAGTTTTTGCAGCTCAAGGTTTCTAAAGTTGCAATATTTTTCTCCTTATGTGCAGGGTCATGCGCTAAAGACGGAATTTTTACCCAAACTGCCTCATTATCAGACAAACCCATATCCATCAACAAGTTGTCACGCAATCTGTGTGTATAAATCTCCAAAAATGAAGGAGATGCGCAACGTACAGCCCTGTCTTTAGGTTCAATTCTTTCAAAACCTTTGATTGTTTCAAGCAAGGCCTTTTGGTCAAACGGCACAGGGATGTGACGGTTATTTTCTTTAATTTCGCTTGTAATTGCGTTCCAAATAACAAGTTTCAACGCTTTGTCATTTTTGATTTTTTTAACAAGTTCAGGATTATTTTGAGTTTCAGAGGTCAAAGCTTTTTCCGGATTTTTCAAAAAGCTTTCCCATTGAGACATCCTAACCCCTCTTGCCTCATTAATTTTATCTATTGAAAATACTCGAACGTCATGCGGAATGTAGCTTTTCCATTTAATTTTCAAATAATTACTCTTTTTAAATGGAAGATAAACTTTATCTTGTTCAAATAAACCTTTGACTGCATCAGAAATTTTTGAGGCAGACAGCATACTTCCGTCTACTTGATATTTTTTATTACTCCCTAAAATCTCTGCTGCCAAATATTCAAATACATTTTTGTACATTGATGGTGCAGATTTTCCGGTAAAACATACACTGTCCGCTTTTAAACCGGTATTCATAATCGGTTTGGTGACAGGTCTGTTTTTAATTTGAGAATTTTGAATATTGTTAAATTTTGGTAAATATATATTGTTAATTGCTGATAACATAAATTTTCCTTCTTTGATATGCTACTCGAGCATTAAATCTCCTGAAAAAATTTTTTTGCTTTGATGTAAATAAATTTTAATAAAAATTCTTAGAAATAACAAATTTTATATTTAGAAGTTTTCTACCCAAAAAGGAGTATAAAAATGACAGAAATTAATTTTACATCAACTTATCGCATCCCAATCACACAAGCAGGGGTTAATTCAGCAAAGAAATTGAAATTGAAACAACTTATTGAAAGTTATCCAAACGGACTAATCGGGAACAGCAAAGTAGGAAATGCAAGAGTTTCCATGCCTAATAAGGAGGATGATAAATTTATAAAACAACTAAAAACTATCGGCTACAAAACTTATCAAAAGTTTGATGGTGAAAATATTCCAAAAGAAAATCTTGATGCGTTTATTAAAGAAAATTTAGATACAAGAAACTACAATCAAATTGGCAAAAATAAGAAAAGAATGAGCCGTGAACTTCGTGAAAAAGTTCGCTACGAACGCTCTTATACAGCACCTGCAAAAACTGAAACTCAAGCTCAACAACTTGAAGAAGTAACCGGCAAAAAGCCTTTATCTAAAAAAGAGGCAGAAGAACTGCGCAAAGCAGATATTAGAGCAAACAATCCATCTTATTTAAAAATGAAAGAAGAAGAAGGAGAGGCATTTGCGGAGGCTGTATTTTTCGGAATTAATAAATAATTTTATTGTATTTAGGGATATACCAAAAGACCTTTCTGAATATCAGAAAGGTCTTCTCTTTGTGTCTTTTGGAAAAATTTTATAAACTGTGATGTAAAACAACTACTCCTGTTTTTAATGTTTCAGGTACATTGATTACTCTTTGATTTGTACTGCCAACCCACTGAATACTGTTGTCATTGAGTTCTTTTACAAATCTGCCGTCAGCTAAAACATCAAAGTATTTTATACCTTCTTCATCTTTCACATCTTCCCAACGAAAACCGGTATAAGACCATACAGTTTTTTCAGGGAAAAGTTCTTTACATTTTTTAGCTAATCTGAAAACTTCAGAACGGTTGAATGGGTGCAATGGGTCGCCACCGCTAAAGGTAATACCTGAACAATGAGGTTTAGAAATAGCCTCAAAAAGTTCTTCTTCAGCAGCCTCATCAAAAGGCAATCCGCCTGCTAAGTCCCAAGTGATAGGATTTTGACAACCTTCACAGTGGTGAGTACAACCTGCTACCCACAAAACTGTTCTAAGACCGTCACCGTTGAGCATGTCATCTTTTGTTATATTGTGATAGTTCATTACATGCTCACCCTATCTTTGATTTCTTCCATTTTAGCCTCGTTCAAACGAGTATCGCCATTAACTCTTGAGTATGACAAATAACCGTTCATACGTTCGATTTTTGTAAGGTTTTTACTACCGCATTTTGGACATACATCCATAGCTAATTCTTGGTGTCCGCAATCGTTACAATATGCAAGTGACAAGTTTACACCTTCATAAAAACCTTTATCCATAGCTCTTTTCAATAGAGTTTTGATAGCCTCTTTGTTGTATGCAATCGGATATTTTACATATTGAATTTTTCCACCGTTAAACAAGTTCCAAAATCTGTTTTCCAAATCTTGCTTTTCTACAGGAGAAATTTCTTCTGCAACGTGGCAGTGAAAACTGTTAGAAACGTATCCTCTATCAGAAACTTTAGCTTTGATACCATATTTTTTACGGAATTGTTTAACTTGAAGACCGCATAAGTTTTCAGCAGGTGTACCATAAATTGCGTACAAATAACCGTCTTGTTCTTTGTATTCATTAACTTTGCGGTTGATGTATTCCATTACTTCTACAGCAAATTCACCATCTTCAACAAGTGATTTTCCGTTATAAAGTTCTTGCAACTCATTCAATGCTGTAATACCGAATGATGCTGTTGCAGATTTCAAGATAGGTTTAATTTTATCAGAAGGTTTCAAATGACCGCCGTAGAAACCACCTTCGCAATAAGCTAGAGGGTTCACTGATGCTTTCATTTCGCCCAAGTATTCATAAGTTCTGATATGAATTTTTCTGATAAGTTCCATATAATAATCAAGAACTTCATAGAAATCTTTGTTTTCGTGTCTTGCTTTTGCAAGAATCATAGGCAAGTGAAGACTAACCGCACCAATGTTGAATCTGCCTACAAAGATAGGTTCATCATTTTCATCAGCAGGTTTCATTCCGCCTCTTTCAAACCAAGGTGATAGGAATGCTCTACATCCCATTGGTGAAATAACTTTTTTGTATTTTTTGTAAATGCTTGCAACATATCCATCACCAGTTAAAGACAACCAGTCAGGGTACATTGTTTTTCTTGAACATTCAACACCGGCTTCAAATAAGTCTTCCAATTCTCCGCCTTTTCCGTGAAGATTTTCATCATACAAGAATACAATTTTAGGGAACAATACAGGTTTTTTGTTGTCTTTTTTACCTTGACCTTTTGCGTGAATTTTTAGCATAGTGAATGATGCCATTTTTTCAAATTCGCCTGTGCCAAGTCCCATTGTCATTGTGATAAATGGATAATCACCACGAGAAGATGCAACTGTATTGAACTTGTATTCCCAACCTTGGAAACCTTGTTCAAAATCGTTTTGAACATCTTTCAAAGCTTCTTCTCTTGCTTTTTCAAAAGATAGACCCATACAAATATATCTGTCGTATTTCTTTTGATATGATTTTTCAGCATAAGGAGCTAAAATTTTATCAACTTCAGGAACAGTGAAACCACCGTATTGTTGGCTAGCTGCAGCCATTACAATATCACCGATAACATCAAATGCTACATCCAGTGTTTTTGGTTCGTTGTACCAAAGGTTGCCCATTTCAAAGCCACCTCTTAATACTTCGCCAACATTGAATAAACAGCAGTTCATTGTATCACGACGAGCTGACATATCATGTATATAGATATAACCTTCTCTAATAGCTTGTAAATCTTCTACAGTTAAGAAGAATTTTTTGTATAATTCTTTATTCAATTGATTGAAAATCAAAGAACGTTTTGTTGAAACCAATGCTGAATCAGAGTTAGAATTTTCTTTATCTCCGATGTACATGATTTTTTGACTTTCTTGATAAACTTTGTCTAACATTGCAACAAAGTCAGTTTTGTAGTTTCTGTAGTTTCTGTAACTTCTTGCAACTACAGGGTTAATGCTTTCCAAAGCACTTTCTACAATGTTGTGAATTTCCCAAATTGAAATTTCTTCTTTTTGCAAATCGCGAACATTTTTATTTACAAAGTCGCAAATTCTTTTTAAATCTTCATCACTAAATTTAATCAACATTCTTGTTGCAGATTTTTTTACGGCCTCGATAACTTTTTGAACATTGTATTGTTCCTTTGTGCCGTCTTTTTTAATAATACAAACACTGTCAGTCAGACGGGAAGCATTGTCAATAACTTCTTTTGCAAACATTGCATTAGAGTCATGAACTCGTTTGATTGCGTCTGACACATGTGCTGATGTGATTCCTACTACATTTTCTTTTTCGTTTTTATTAACCGCATTTTGCATATAATCATCTCCTCAGTCTCGTAAGTCGCATGCTTTTGATAAAGTTTTCCGACTGTTACGGTTGCGGACCAGTGAAGGACTTTCACCTTTACTTCCCATAATCTTCTGTTACTTAATTCTATCATGAATTAATAAAAATTATAAGAATATTTATAAAAAAATGAATCTTTTGGGGGATAATTTTCTTAATGATTTGAAACAATTTTTATCAAATCCGCGAGCCGCAAAGGTCATGCTAAATGATAAGATTTTTTAAAATTATTACGTCATGATAAGAAGGATTAACATTTGTAAAATTTACACTTTAAATTTATTAAAATCTTTCCGAAAAATGGCATGCCGTCATGCTTTTCACTTTGTCAAATTTTTTGCATCATTTTTTATTTGTTGTTCTTTTGCACCGCGTTTTTTAGCCAATTTTGCATTAATCATAGGTAATAAATAACCAAGAGTGATTCCTGAATATAACAACCCAGAGGCATGGGCAACATTCAATTTCCAAATATTTTTCTTCGCAAATTTTGCACCTTTTGATGCAACTTCTGCATGGGTTTTCAATGATAAATCATTCAACCAATGTTTTATACCTTTTCCTTCTTTAGTTTGGTTGAAAAGATTTTCGCGTTTAGGGTCCAAGATATTTGCAACACCTTTTGCTGCAAATCCGCCAAACACTAACCAGTTCAAGAATCCAAAATAATCTCTTGTTACAGATTCTTTTAATTCGGTTTCATTATCTGCTGCCATAAATCTGCCGACAATATTTGCTGCATAGACAGTTTTAATTGCGTTACCGCTTGTAACAGGGCCTGTAAATTGTAATTTTTTAACAAAATCTTTCGGATTCTTTACTTTCATTACACTAATTACCATAGCGACCATGCCAGCACTTGCCAAGATTTTTTTCAGCCATAAAGATTTATTATTTTGAACTTTTTCATCTTTACCGTTTGCCGGACGATTTGCATAATCAATATCACCGACAAAGCCTTTTTTGCCTGTGCGTTTTTCTGTCAATTTTCTATTAATATGTTGGTTAGTTAAACCAAGAGCTGATGCTCCTGTTAGTGCACCAAAGATTTTAATTTTGTTAATTTTGCTGATTTTTTTCAAAGCTTGTTCGATATTTACATTTTTATTTGTGAAAATATCTTTGCCCATATCATAAGTGTCACGCAAAATTATTTCTAATCTGTCAGCCCATTTTTTATCACCGATATTTACGCTCAGGTCTCTATTTGCACCTAGGGCGTTTGTAATACGAGCCTCCATTATTTTCAAGACATTTTTCTTATCAGATTTTGTAATATTTTTGTCTTCAATTATTTCAGTCAGAGTATTAATTATTCCATCTTTTGTTTTTAATGTTTCTTGGATATTTTTATATTTTGTATTTTGCCAATTGATATTTTTCCATTTGTTTTCATCAATCCAGTCAACATTTTCCCAATTAATATTATTAAATCTAGTTATATTTTTGCCATCACGACCTGAAATATTTTCTAAAACATTTTTAGCGTAAGTTTTTGTATTGTTATTTGAATCTAACCATGCCCATGCCCTATGTAAGGTAGCCATAGAATTGTCGCTATACCAAGTATCAGGTCTGATTTTAACTTCAGGCATAATTCTGTTTGAAACCAAACGAGAAATTCCAACAGCCAAAAGTCCTGCTGATAAACAATTAATAAAAGTTCCGCTCAATTCTCTAAAAAATGTTTCAATACCTGCATCTTTATTTCTGTGTTTGCCATCGTAATATGACCTTGGTCCGACCATCGCACCTAAGTCAATTAATACGGCATTTGCCATTTCATTTGTATCCAGAGTTTTTAATGCACAAGTAGCAAGTCCGTCTAGTGCACCTGTAAATCTTGGTTGTCTTGTTCTTACATCATAATTATTTACTGTTAAATTCATCATATCTCCACAAAAAATTACATACGAAAAAATCCCAACTAAAAAATTGGGACTTTTTACAATTAAATCTGGTTTAAAAACTATAAATCAAAATAGGTAAAATTTACACGCAAAAACCGCCAAGTCCCAATTAGTTGAACTTGGAGGAGGAGTTATTTGATTTTTTTGCGTTTAAAATAATCATAGTTTCCTTTATTACAAACATAGTATATCGCTCATATTTTTATTTGTCAAGCCTTCAAGATTTTATAAATTATAAAAAGGGTCAAATTTTTCTTAATACCTACGAATCATAACCCACTTGCCATCCCGCCTTCTTGACATCTTGCCCTCTGCTTTACAAACATTCTCCGCCCTACCTATTTATATTTTCATTTTTATAATACAATGTAGGAAATGGTACGAAAAAAGGAGAGAAATAATGATTACAAAAAACTCATCAGTTAAAACTACTTTCTCAGGTGTTGATTTTTCAAAATATTCATCAAAAGTATCTGAGTTCGTTAGTGAATTTGCATCTCGTGCAAACAAAAAAGGTTACTTCCTAAACTGGGTAAATCTACCATCTGAACAACTTAAAAGAGTTGACGAATTATACACTATGGTAGAAAACTTCAAAGCTCAAACAGGAAACAAAAAATTAAGCGTTATGGGTATCGGCGGTTCTAAACACACAGTTGAACACATGTTATCTATTAATGGCTTGAACATTTGCCACGACGTTGTTGATTTCTATTCAGACGTTGATTCAATCAGCTTGGCAAGATTTATGAAAAGACTTGGAGATGTTACTTCTTCAAACTTCATGATTGCATCTAAATCAGGTTCAACTTTTGAAACAAAAGACGGTTTCTTGAGAGTTCAACAAATGTTGATTGATGCTTATATGGCAAAAGGTCAATCTCAAGAAGAGGCAGAAAAATCAGCTGCTAAACACTTTATCGCTGTTACTGACGGTAATGCAGAAAAATCTGAATTACGTCGTACCTCAAATGCTAACGGTTGGTTGGGCGACTTGTTCATCCATGATGATGTTGGCGGAAGATTTTCAGCATTTGATGACCACGCTCTATTCACTTTGATTTGGGCAGGACTTCCAAAAGCTGATATGGTTGCATTGTTAAATGCTGCTCAAGAAGTTTCTTCTCAATCATTATCAGAAGACTTAGACATCAACGATGCCTTAAAAGAAGGTATTTTCTGGGCTGATGCTAAATTAAATGGTATTGAAGCATCTGTTCACCAATATATGGGTTCTATGTTTGAAAACACTGTTTACTGGCATGCTCAAATGCAAAACGAATCAGTAAAAGACACTCTAAAACAAGTTGCTAAAGTTCCTGATGCTATGCACCACTCTGCAGAGGCTCACTTCAATCCTGCAAACAAACTTGTTTTTGCTCTTACTGTTCCGGTAGATAACGGTATATGTTCAGAAAACGCAAAAGCATACATTGGTGCTTTGACAAAATCTTATGAAATCACAGGTGCATTCTTTAGAGAAGATGTTGAAACTTCTAAATTTGGTTTGACACCGGCAGCTGCAGGTGCATTGACTCAATTGAGAGCATTTGCTACTGTTTACCAAGAAATCGTTCAATGCGTAATGACAGGTAAAGCATTGCCTGACGTATTAGACAGTGTACTTCAACCACACGTAGAATTTTACAAAAAGAATTTGAAAGGTGGAGTAGTTGTTCCAGGTAGAATTTCAAAATAGGTTATAAATTTTGAGATAATATAGAGCGGACGGAAAATCGAATGATTTTCCGTCCGCTTTTTATTAATTAATAATTTGGTCATGCTGAACTTGTTTCAGCATCTCAAAATGAACATCTTTCTCTTATGCTTAATTTGTTTTATTAGAGACCCTGAAGCTACGCAGTTTGTAAGTCGGCACCTCTTCTGACATTAAAAAGCTTGCCCTTCCTGACCTCTTGCCTTCTTTTGTCTGTTATTATTTTGTAATCAGCAAAAATACAACAAGACAAAACGAAATAATTGAAAATATTCCAACGACCACCCAATAAGGAGAAATCTTTGAAGGTTTTGGACAAGATTTCATTGAGGTTTGTTGTTTTAACTTTGGTTTTGTCTGTTTTTTTGATGACGTATTTTTTGATTTTGATGTGGTCTTTTTTTGAGATTTTTCTTTTGCTTGAGCATATTTTTGAGCCAAAGTCTTACTCTTTTTTCCTGTTGCAAGAAGTTCGATATCATAATGAAGGTTCAAAATTTCTTTATCACCTTTTTTATAAAATACACAATAATTTATCGCAGCTTCAAACGCGCGTTGCAGACATTCCATTGCATTAATTCCATCTTTTTTGACAGAAGATGAGTGAATGGATTTGTTACCGCATTTTTTCAAGAAATATAAGTCGTCAATGAATTCTTTTTCTTGTTCTGAACCTTGTGAATGGTCTTTTAAAGTTGCAAGCATTTGGTCAAAAGTATCTTCGGTCGTACGTTTGTTACCAAGAACATTTTTGCAGACATTTTCTGCAAAACGTCTGGTTTGCCCCATGCATTGCTCAAAATATTCATCACGATACAATTTTTCAGCATCTGAAATTATGTCATATAAATTTTTGTCAGTATTTTTTAGGAAATCAAAATTCGTAGCCATAGTTCTATTGTAGCAGAGAAAAATAATAAAATGACATTTTATCAGACTCCAGAGTATATTTGGATTAGACAAAAAGTATAATTGTCATTCCGAACTCCACAGTTCAGAGTGACACTTGTTCCCTCGCCCCTTGAGAGGGGTTGATTCTAAACAGCAGGGCTGTCGGTCGGCTTTACCAAACCGACAACAAAATCAGCATTGATAGATTCTGAATAGCAAGAAAATTTTGTGCTCATACTTCACACAAATTTTCTAAGCTTTCAGAATGACAAAAAGTAATTATCGGCTTGGTTTTCAAACCTGCCTTCTTGACCTCCTGTCCTCTAAACCATGTACTTCTGCAAGATTAACTTCTTCAAGGCTCTGGCATTTACTGCTTGCGGTTCAATCTCAAGCAATCTTTCCAAATATTCAAGTGATTTGTGATATTCACCAAGTTTTTTGTACGCAGCAGCCATTGCAAATAGTGCATCAACAAATTTGTCATCTAATTCTAAAGCTTTTTCCAAATCAGAAATCGCCTTTTTGATATCAGGATTTTCAATATCTTTTCTTGATAGCGTAATTTTTGCTTTGTTATAATAGGCATCAGGCATTTTATCATTTATTTGAAGTGCTTTTGTATAATCAAGCATGGCATCATCCCATTTTTCTAACGCTTGATTTGCCACTGCACGATAAAAATACGAAATTTCCCAATCATTTTTTAGCTCAATTGATTTTGTAATATCTGCAATTGCATCTTCAAATTTTCCACTGTGAATTTCTTCAATTCCTTTATCTATATAGTCTTTGTAGTCACTCATGATTTACCTCAAAATTAAAACTTAACATTATTTGATTATAGTATAAAATTAAATATAATAATAGCAAAGAGGTTGGTATGAATAAAAAGATATTGGCAAATTTTGCATTATTTTTGACAGGCTTGATTTGGGGTGTTTCTTTTGTCGCTCAAAAGGCAGGCATGGATTATGTAGGACCGTTCGGATTTAATTTTGCAAGAAGTATTTTGGGCGGATTGAGCTTAATCCCTGTAATTTTTATTGCAAAAATGATGAAGGAAGATACCAGAACAAAAGAAGTTAAACACGAACAGCACGTGAACCTTGCAAAAGCAGGACTATCTTGCGGTTTGGCTTTATTTACCGCTATGTCAATTCAGCAATACAGTATGTTATCCGCAAGCGCAGGAAAAGCCGGATTTATTTCGGCATTATATATAATATTTGTACCTTTGATTTTAACTTTCTTTGGTGAAAAACTTTCAAAAAACGTCAAAATCAGCGTAGGTTTAGCACTTGTGGGCTTGTATTTGTTGTGTTTTAAAAACAGTATATCAGGATTTGATATGTATGATGGGTTGTTGCTGATTGGTGCATTTTTCTACGGTGTACACATCATTGTCGTAAACCATTTTTCAAAATTTGTTAATGCAACAAAAGTTTCTTGTGTTCAATTTTTTGTTGTCGGAATTTTGTCAATGTTTTTGATGTTACTATTTGAAACACCGACATGGTCAGGCTTTGTTGCTTGTAAAGTTCCGATTTTATATGCAGGGATTTTGACTTGCGGAGTTGCTTATACTCTACAAATTTTTGGTCAAAAATATACTCCTCCAACAATTGCATCGTTGATTTTGTGCCTAGAATCAGTATTTGCTGTATTAGGAGGCGCGATGATTTTGCATGAATCAATGACCCCAAGAGAAATTTTCGGATGTGTATTTATGATTAGTGCGGTTGTGTTGTCTCAAATTCAGACCAAATCACTCAAAAAAGGATATCCGCAATTTCAAAAAATAGAAAAAGAATAATAAAGGAGAAAATATGAATTTACCGAAAAATATAACACCGAAAGCAAAACAAGAATTAGAAAAACTTTTAAAAGGTAATAAAAATTTTATCAACGGAACACCAACTGCAAAAAATATGTGTCTTTCTACTTTGCAAAAATTGGCATTGTATCAAGAGCCTTACGCATGTGTTTTGAGTTGTTCGGATTCAAGAGTTGTGCCTGAAATCATTTTTGATTGTGGTATTGGAGAGTTGTTTGTCGTAAGAGTTGCAGGAATCACTGTTGGACCAAATGTTTTAGAAAGCCTTGAATATGCAGTGAAAAAGCTCCATGTGCCATTATTGATTTTGTTAGGACATGATGATTGTGGTGTAATGAGTTATGCCAACGAACATTACCCTGAAGTTACGGACAATTTTCAATCTATTTTAAAATGCGTTTATCCTGTAATAGACCATGCCGGACAGCTTGATTGTAACAACAAATTTGCAAGAAAACACACTGTTTGGGTTGAAGATTACATAATGAAAAATTCTGATATAATAAACTCCGCTGTAAAAAATGGAGATTTATATATTGCAAAATGCCATTTTGACCATAACAGCGGAGAAGTTTATTTGATTGATAAATATACAAACAGAGTTTAATCAATATAATTCATCAATCTGTTCAGCAATTGGGATTTTGTATGGAATCCCACAATTTCTGCTGTTTTTTCACCATCTTTTAATAATACAAAAGTTGGAAACCCTTTTATGCCATATTTTTGAGCAACTTGTGGCAATTCTTCCGCATCTACAAGCCCTATCCACATATCAGAGTCTTTCAAATCTTCCAGTTCAATACGTTGTTTTTTGCAATATCCGCACCAAGTTGTATAAAATTCCAACAGTTTCAACCCTGATTTTGTTTCTTGTTCAAAGTTATCTTTATTTAATTCAACTAACATATTAACCTCCTGTTTTTATTGTTATTTATATATGGAAATTGAGCAAATGTCTATAGCTTTGGCGGGGAATGTAGAATGAGAAAACATTTATAAAATAATGTCATAATAATGTCATTCTGAAAGCTTAGAAAATTTGTGTGAGTGTACGAACACATAATTTTCTTGCTATTCAGAATCTATCAATGTTTATTTAATTGTCGGCTTAGTAAAGCCGACCTACAGACTTTTACCCTCTCCTAGGGTGAGGGTTCATCTATTCTTATTTCATGCACTCCGTGCAGGGGATTACCACGTCACCCCGTACTAACCATTGACACATTTGCGAGTAAACTTTCCTCGTAATGACATGAAAGATATTGTCATTCAAAATAACACAAGCCCCCTAATACCTCAGTGGGATTTTGGAGCGGAAGACTTTTTTATCTTGATAACCAAAATTCAATAACATGCGATTAGTGCTTGTGTAGAAAATATTTTCATCAAATGTAGGCCCAATGTTTATTGTAGAAACAGAATCTTTAGAAAATCCGTATTCCAAATACGGAACAAAAAGTCCGTTTTTCTCCACTACTTTTGTTGGCTTAGAATTTTCTCCACCAAAGATATTTACAATCACAATTCTATATTCGTGCTCGTTTTTGAATTGCGGATTTTTGAAAAATATACTGACAATACTCAATACGTCAATCAACTCAAACAAAATATCAAAGAGTCTAACTTGGCTGTTCTTTTTGCAATTTAGGGCACGATTAAACAGCATATTCCATTTTTTGAATATCGCATGGATAATTTTTATTTGCTTATTTTTGTCATAAATTACACTGCCAAAAATCGGCAAATAGTCATTTTCGGTCATCTCTTCAACAAGTTTATTTTTGTCAAATCCAATATTGTAACCTGTATAATTTTTACCTTTAGCGTAGTTATTCCAAAGGGTTAAATTATCACTTTCTGTTGAAAAAGACGTCGTAAAATATTCCAACTTGTTTGTAAACTCATTTTCGCCATCCACAATATGCTTGTATTTATTGCGGAAATGATTCTTTATTTTGTCAAACAAATCAGGATTAAGCTCATCATAAAATTCATCAATTAAATGAACAATGAGCTTGTATGAATACGCAATTTCTTCTTTGTCATTCAAATATAATGCGTTAGAAAATCGCAAAGTACCGCCTGCAAGGATATTCAAAAGTTTTTCAGGCTTAGTATAATGATATATTATATAGTTGGTATCGTTGTCTAAAATCTTTTTGATTTTAGGAATCTTTTTCAATAAATCATCATAATAAGACATCAAAAAACCTCACAGACTATATATCTATTATAACACATTTGATACGATAATTCTATGTCTAGCGTTTGAGGCTGGATTCTAAGCGTTTTTTGATATGCAAAACTTCGTCTTTAGTTAAATATTTATGAAATTTGGTAAATTCTTCCATAATATCCCAAGAAGAATAATTACCTGTTTCAACTTTTTTAATCCAATCATTTACTTCTTTTGTAATCATTTTTTAATCTCCATTTAAACACTAATTTTTTGGAAGATAATAACATATTTTTCTAAATTCGTAAAGTAGTTATTTGTTTAAATGTCTGATTACCTTGCAAGGGTTGCCAACAGCAACAACATCTGACGGAATATCTTTTGTTACAACAGAACCTGCGCCAATTACAGTCCTATCACCGATTGTAACCCCTGGGAGAACTACAACATTACCACCAAGCCAAACTTTTTCACCAATTGTAATCGGTTTTGCCCACTCTTTGCCTGCAATTCTGTCTTCTACATCAATTGGGTGTACTGCCGTATAAAATCCGCAATTTGGACCGATAAAAGTATCAGCTCCGACTTTGATTTTGGCACAATCTAAAAATACGCTGTTATGATTTACATATACAAACCCTTTAAACTCAATATTGTAACCGTAATCACAGAAAAAATTAGGCTCAATAACACTGTTATCCCCAGCATCACCAAGAATTGTTTTTAAATATTCTTGTTTTTTCTCTTTTTCATCAGGACGGAGTGCATTATATTGCATACACAGCTCTTTTGCGCGAAATCTGTCTTGTTCAAGTTCATCGCAAAATGGTGCATAAATTTCACCATTTATCATTTTTTCTCTTTCTGACATATCTTTAAAACTCCTGTTATTATTGCTTTTAGTGGATTATAGCATAAATATTTTATTCTTGCATTTTTGATTTTAATCAAGTATAATTCAGCACAAAAGGAGTATGAATATGTTGAAAAAATTTTTATTACTGAATTTTATAATTTTGTCATTAGTTTTTACTTTTGCAACTGTTTCACAAGCTACGGATATCAAACCGCTTTCTCAAACAGGGGCAAATGCGCGCTCAGAATCTCCGCATTGGCAAAAGACTAAAATAACTGTTTATATTCCAAAAGATAATAAAGCTGACTCTATCAAAAGAGCTTTTTCAAAATGGCAAAGTGAATTATCTGGACGCATCCAGTTTGAATTTGTAAATAAAGGCCCTGCAGATATTGATATAGTTTATGTTGAATCTGTAAACGGAACAGACGGAAACTTTGGCTCATCTTCTGTTTCAACAACAGGAAATAAAATTACTAAAGCCGAAATCCAATTTGCAACAAGAGGTAAAAAACAATTTTCAAATAATTATACCTACACAGTTATGTTGCACGAAATCGGTCATGCACTGGGTTTGTCTGACTCTCCGCGCAAACAAACCAGTATAATGTATACTCCGATTACTGATGCTCAAAATATTACAAGTATAGATTTGAGAACCTTGTATCAAATTTATGGTTGGAATTGGAGCACCAGACGAATCGGAAACTAATTATTTCCAACCATAGATATTAGCTAATGTCTTTATGTCAGATTTTAGGATTTCTTGCCTATCATCTTCATAAGGGAACATTATGCTGAGCGGATTATCGGAATGTTTACCGATACCAATGGCATGCCCAAGTTCGTGGAGCATTACCGTATAAACAGCGTCTTTGCCAAGAACTCTACCGTCAGAGGTTTTGTCTGCAATTTGGATTTTTGATTTAAGTAATCTACCATTTTCCAAAAAACTTGAACGTGTTAAGCCGATTTCTCTATCTGCATTAGGTATAACCGGAACAAATTCAACAACCAAATTTGCCGCATTCGGATTTGTTACATAGACAAAAACTATTCGATTTTGAGTTAATCTTGACCACTCTGCACAGGCATGTCGCATTGAAATTGTTCGTTTGTGATTTGCCGGAATGTAGGTTTTGATTTTTGTAGGATTTTGCCAATTTGTATAATCCATTGCAAGTGATGTCAATGCAACACTTCCGATGTAAAACATCATAAGTAAAATTACTGTAAATAACTTTTTCACTTCTATCCTCGCTTATTTAATCTGTACACACATGTTTTCTAACGGCATTTATTTTTAGAAAATTTAGAATTTTGAAGTCAATCTTATCAAAACTTTACATTCAATGATTGAAAATAAACTCTTGAGCGAACTATAATAATCGTGATATGGCAGAAGAAATTGTAAAAGCACAAGAGAGTAAACCTACACGCAAAAAATATGTTTTAAAAAAGCGTGAAACTGTTAAAACGGATTACAAAGTTAATTATGAGAAAGACCTAAATCCTGCGCAGTTATCTGCCGTTATGCACAAAAAAGGTCCTGTTTTGGTTATTGCAGGTGCAGGTTCAGGCAAAACTAAAACATTAACATACCGCGTGGCAAGACTAATTGAAGATGGCATAAAACCTGAAAATATTTTGCTTTTAACTTTTACTAAAAAGGCTGCTGCCGAAATGCTTTCAAGAGCGACTCTTGTACTTGATGACAGGTGCGAAAAAGTTGCAGGTGGCACATTCCACTCTTTTGCCAATATAATTTTGAGAAAATATTCTAAATTTTTAAAACTAAAAAACAATTTTACAATTTTAGATAAATCGGACTGTGAAGATATTATCAGCCATATCACAGGGAAAATGTTTCCGAAAAAAGAAAAACGTTTCCCTAAAAAAAGTACGATTTTAGAAATTTATTCAAAGAGCGTAAACAAAGAAACTCCGACAAAACAAATTATTGGAGAAGAGTTTCCTCAATTTGCACATTGCGAAGATAAAATTATTGAAGTTCACAAGGCTTATGTCGCTTATAAACGTGAAAATTCAGTATTAGACTATGATGATTTGCTTTTATATGTAAAATTGTTGTTAGAAAACAACGAAGGTTTACGCAAAAAACTTTCTAACCAATATCAATATATTATGGTTGATGAATATCAAGACACAAATACTTTACAAGCGGATGTAATAAAGCTTTTGGCATCTGAACATAATAATATTATGGCGGTTGGAGATGATGCCCAAAGTATTTATTCTTTCAGAGGGGCAAATTATCGTAATATCTTGGATTTTCCTAAACTTTTTGAAGGTACTGAAATTATTAAATTGGAACAAAATTACCGCAGTACCCAAAATATCCTAAAACTTACAAATACAATAATTTCAAAAGCAAAAGAAAAATATGCAAAAACTTTGTTTTCAAACATAGAGTCTCCTGTTGTACCTGCACTGATTTGTGCAAAAGATACTCAAATGGAGGCGGATTTTATTTGCCAAAGAATTTTGGAATTGTTAGACGAAGATGTTAATTTGTCTGATATTTGTGTTTTAGCGCGTAATGCCAGAATGTCGTATGCTCTTGAAATTGAACTTTCAAAACGGGCTATTCCTTATCAAAAATTTGGCGGTCCAAAATTTATGGAAACTGCACATATCAAAGATATTGTCTCTCACTTGCGTGTAATTATTAATCCTGACGATATCATAAGCTTAAACAGAATTTTGCTTTTGCTAAAAGGGGTCGGAGCGACAACCGTTAATAATATTATTCCGATAATTAAAGGAAATTTGAACCCTGATATAAAACTTTTGCCATCAAACAAAACAACAAGCTTAGTACCATTATTAAAAACGCTTGAAAAACTGAGAGGTCAAATCGCGACAAGAAAAACGTCTGACATTGTAGAAGATGTCATTGAGTATTACCGTCCGATTTTAAAAGATAAATATGATGATTTTAATAAAAGAGAAAAAGATTTAGACCATTTTCAATATTTGTCTGAACAATATTCAAATTTAGAAGATTTTATCAGTGATATGGCTTTAGAGCCGCCTGATGCGAGTGTTGAAGGTATGTACAAAAGAAATTCCGATGATGAAGCCCTAACGATTTCAACAATCCACTCGGCTAAAGGTTTAGAGTGGGATAGCGTATTTATTATCGGTGCAGTTGATGGAAGATTCCCAAGTGCTTATTCATTTAATTCTGCAGAAGAAATGGATGAAGAATTGCGATTGATGTACGTTGCAACAACAAGAGCCAAGAATAATTTATACATAACATATCCTGTTGATATGTACGATTATTCTATGAATATGGTATTATCAAAACCATCAAGATTTTTAAACGAAATCCCTGATGATATTTTGGAAGTTTGGGATATTACAGAAGAAGGATAGTAAAAATGCTTATAAAAATTTATACAGACGGTGCATGTAGCGGAAATCCGGGGAAAGGCGGTTACGGAACAATTTTGATAGCCGAAGATGATAACGGAACCGTCCACAAAAAAGAAATTACAGAAGGTTTTAAGGTTACAACAAACAACCGAATGGAATTGCTCGCTGCAATTGTCGGTTTAGAGGCGTTAAAAAAGCCTTGTGAAGTTGAATTGACATCAGATTCTAAATATTTGGTTGATGCATTTAATCAAAAATGGGTAGACGGCTGGATTAAAAAAGGTTGGAAAGGCGCCAATAAACAACCTGTCAAAAATAAAGATTTGTGGCAAAGATTATTAAAAGCAAAAGAACCCCACCAAGTTAAATTTATTTGGGTAAAAGGTCATAACGGTCATGAATTTAACGAACGATGTGATGAAATGGCTGTAGCCTCAGCAAATAGCGATAATTTGCTCGATGATAAAGGTTTTTTACAAAATACTTAACAATGATTGCAAAACTCGCATGTTTCAGTTATGCTACTTGTGTAGGATTATCACATTAAATAATTAATCAAATCGGCTTAGAATATTAAATACTGGAGAAAAAATGAAAATTACCTCAATTAGTGCCCCAAGTTTTCGTGGCGAAGACGCTAAAATTAACAACGATTCATTTGGTAAAAAACAGAAAAAAGAAAAAAAATATGTTGACCCATTGGCAAATTGGCCAATGAGAGGTTTGGGTTATACCAACGATATTGGTGTAGCTATCAACGAAATTGCACCTAAAACTGCGACATTGTTTTGGGTTCCTGCATTGATGTATTTTGGTGCTGATGTTTATGACAAATACAAAAATAAAGGTAATAAATATGACCCTAATGCTCAACGTGCATTTTCTCAAGCAGTATTTCAATCTTTTGCAAGTATTATTTTGCCAACCGTATTTGGTCATATAGGTCAAAGTGCTTTTTCTCAAATTGACAAATACAAAGGTGAAAAAATCTCAACAAACGCAAAAGAACAAACTTTGAGATTTATCAAACACCACGCATCAGACCATAGTGTATTGGATAATCTCAATGATAAAGAAAAAGCCGTAGAAACTTTTGAACAAGCTTTTGATAATTTCTACGCAGGTAAAAAGAATACTTACGGCAAGAAAAATATTTTTGCAAAAGCTTATGACAAATTATTAGCTAATTGCAAATACGGTGCCATTGCAAATTCTGACGAAAAACGAATTAAAGAATTTGCGAAAAAAGAATTTTCAAAAGTTTTAGATACTTGCAAAAGCACAGAGGCATTAAACAAAAACTTAGACAATAGAATTTTCAAATTAAAAGCTTGGAAGTCTTTGGGTTCATTTACTGCCTTGTTATTAACAGTAAAACCAATTGATGCTTTTGTTGATAAAGTTATTATTAAACAAGTGGTTGAACCTCAAATGAACCGTTTTAATCACAATCACAAAAACATTGATGATTTTGGCAAGAACTAATTGAAAATCTTAATATATTTGATTTAACCTGTCATTTTGTGCTAGTATCTTTGATGAGGGTAGAAAAATGATAACTAAAAAATCAAGAGACGAAATTAAGAGAATGAGACACGCCGGTCATATTGTTGCGCTTGTTCACCAAAAGATGAAAGAAGTTGTACAACCGGGAATCTCAACAAAAGAATTAGATGATATTGCAATGCATATTATTAAGGAAAACCGTGCAATTCCGACATTCTTAGGATATTGCGGATTTCCTGCTTGTATTTGTACTTCTGTTAATGAACAAGTCGTACACGGTATTCCTTCAAAAGATGTTATCTTAAAAGAAGGTGATATCATTGCAATTGATGTTGGTGCTACTTATGGCGGTATGGTTGGTGATAGTGCTTGGTCATATCGTGTAGGTAAAGTTTCACCTGAAGTTGACGAATTGATGAAAGTTACAGAAGAATCTTTGTACGCAGGTGTTGAACAAATGCGCCCAGGAAATGTTCTTGATGATATTTCAAAAGCAGTTGAAGCTGTTGCCAATCGTGGCGGATATGGTATTGTTCGTCAATACGGCGGTCACGGAGTAGGTCATGAAATGCATGAAGACCCATTCTTGTTTAACTATAGCGTTGGCGATAATACTTTGATTAAACCAAATACGGCAATTGCGATTGAACCAATGTTGAATTTGGGTGGCGATGACGTTGTTGTTTCAGAAACTGACGGTTGGACAGTTAGTACAAAAGACGGAAAACCTTCTGCGCACTTTGAACACACCGTTATTGCAACAGAAGACGGTCCATTAATTACAACTCAATTAATGAATTAGGAGACTTAAATGAATTATTACGTTGGTTTGTCTTTGGCGGCAGGTTCTTCAATGGATTCAGGAGTTGCTGTCATTGATGAAGATAACAAAATTATTCTGATAGATAAGCTTTACAAAATGAATGATGTAATTTTCTTTTTTGAAAATTTCTCATCTTTGAAAAATTCTAAAATTTGCGTATCAGTACCTTCCGATAGAACTATGTTGGAAGGTAAATGGCGAATTTTGTCAAAACCTTATCAACTTGTTGCAACAAATAAAAATATTCCAAACCGAGACAACTGGACTCAAAGACATTCAAATCGCGGTTCTGAATATTTTAAAGAACTGTCTGAACGTGGAATTACTGTTTCGCGTTTTGATATCTATATGACAAGACAAAGTTTGCACTTAAATTCTTGTTATAAAGACCGCTCTCCTGCTGATTGCAAATTTTTGCAACAAGCTTTGAGAAACGAATGGGGGTTTGACGAGTTACCGTCAAACATGATGCCAATGTCTCATTTGGAGGCAATTTTGGGTGCGATTTTAGCAAAAGAATATTGTAAAAATCCTGAAAAAATTCGCACAATTTATAATTTTAGAGGGCTTGATGTTATTGATATTAAGGAAAATCTCAATATCTCAACTGATGTTTATTGCTTTGAAGAAAGTTTAATAAATAAGCCTGACTTGGTATAGTAAAGTAAAAATATTGGTGATACATTGAAAAAAATAATAGAAATACTCAGTAATCCGTTATTATATTATGTAGATAAATCAGGCAATTCTGTATTTAGAAATTATTGTTTGTTCTCAAACACCGGAAATCTGTATAAAACAGCCATCCCAAAAGCAAATGTCGGAAATGCTTTAGAATACAGGTTTAAATTGGATAAATATTTGAAACTGACTTATTTTTTCACTCCGGTGATTTTGTATTTCATATTTATTCATATAAAATTTTCAATATTTTTACTTTTGTTTTTTGAATTTTTGCTACTGTTAATTATAAACGGAGTTAGAATTTTTTGTTCATCATTGTTTAGCGAATTTTTGGTAAGACAGTTTGGTCGATATGAATTAACTGAATTTACACCACCTGTTCCTAAAGCTAAAATTGATGGTTATGTTGCACTATTCAGGTCAAAAATCATTGCGTGGTGTATTTTGATTGGATTGTTTTTCTTACCGGCTTTAGCTTTGCAAGGAGTAATCAATTACAATCTTTTAAAAAGACACGATAAAGCAAAACAGGCAATAAAACTTTCAAATATTTATTTTTCGATTTATCCAAAATGCATAAAAGTATATGATATGCGTGCTTTTGGCAAATTTATGTCTCATGATTATGAAGGGGCATTAGAAGATTATAAAGCAATTATGGAAATGTCTGGCAAAAGATTTACTCAAAAAGACTTGATGCATTTTGCAAACTTATTGCTTTTGCAGAAAAAAGTTACAACTCCTCAAGATGCGGTTGATATTTTTAACGAATATATAACCAAAAAAGACCTTTCGGTGCTTGAATCATCTCAAATGTTATGGATAAAATCGATTTTCAAAATTGAAAATAATATCGCAGAAGATGTTATGCAAGACTATGATGATTTACTGGAATCCCTTGATGCAAAAGATTCAAAAAATCAATTCTATATCTCAAGCGACAAGGCTTATATGCTTTACTTGCTTAAAGATTATGCTGCAGCTGTGAATGAATACAATATTTTGATTGCTTATGCGCAAGGAAATAAAGACTTGTATACAACAGAATTGAAATCATTATATGCAGAACGCGGATGGGCGAAAAAACGTATGGGTGAAGAACTTGGTGCACAAGATGATTTTGCAAATTCAGGAATTGAAGTGACTGACCTTCCGAACTACGAACCGACATATTCAGCTCAAGAATTTGTCGTGGATAAGTTTTAAAATTTAACAGTCATTACGAGGAGCAATGTTTTACAAATAAAGCAATAGATTATACAGCGCGACGTAGTAATTCCCTGCAAATAGGTCAGTATGTCCACCCCTAGTGTGTGGACCGAAATCTTTGATTTCGAGGTGGGGGGATATGACCGAGATGTTGAGGATTACTACGTCACTCCGTCAAAACCCTTGATACATTTGCAAGTAAACTTTCCTCGTAATGACATGAGTTTATAAAGTAGGTTGGCATTGCTATGCCGACAACGTAAACTAATTGTACAAAAAAGTCTATGTCACCCTGAATAGCATAAAACAGCCTGTCCTCTTGGCATCCTGCCATCGGAACTTCCAAATTACTTACTCAGCATCGTCCTCAGAGTCTTCGTCTTTTTTAATAGCCTCTAAAACAAGTTGAGCCATTTCTTTTGCGATGACTTTTTGAGTATCTTCAGGACAGCTTTGCAACATATTCATTGCGGTTCTCAAAGTTGTATCAATGTCATACCAACGTCCGCGGCGATTGTCGTCCAAACCTGAACCTACTGCGCTGATAATATCATCAACAGCTTCAAATTTTTCATCTTCAATATTGTGTTCAATGATGATTTTAATCAAATTCAACGCAATTCGGATTTGTGTTTGGTCGTCAGTCTCTTCCAAAGTTTTTACTGCTTCAGATAACACCGGGTCTTTGTCATACCAACGTCTGTAGTGGTTTGAATACTCTTCTTTCATACTTTTGTCTCCTTTATTTCCTTTTCCAAATTATTACCCTTGTTTAAATGTTATGCCTTTTGTACCTTTTGGATATTGCCAATCTATTGCTTTTTTCTCACACGCAATTCGGCACGCACCGCATTCTAGGCAGTTTTCATAATTTACAATTAATTCTTGTTTTTCTTCACTCCACTCATAAACTTCAGCGGGGCAAATATGTGTGCAGCAACGATTTTCGCAAAGTCTGCATTTCTCATTATCAGGTTTGAGATGAGATTCGGTATCAGGTGAGTATTTTAATGTGTATAATTTTTTATCTATATTCATAACAAAATACTCCATAATAATCTGACAAGCGCAATTGCATCCTTAAACAGTTCAACAAGTTTTCTGTCTGTGAAAATACTTTTGATAAACTTGTGATAATGTGCTTTTTTCGGCGTGCCATCTGCAGATGTGAACATTTCAAAAAATGCATTAATTTTTTTTAAATAGTATGAAAAGAATGCTTTTTGTCTTGAATGAGCAACTTCCATCAAATCTTTATATGTTTTTAAATCTTTTAATACGAAAGAATTTTTCAAAGCTTGTTCGTATTCTTTCAAAACTTTTCTTGAAAAATCTCCGCTATCTATTGCTTTGATTATTGTTTCTGCGGCAAGTTTTCCACTAATCATGGCAAGATTTGTACCTTCCCAATGGAGATTATTTACCAACATGCCTGCATCCCCAACAACCAAAACTCCGTTATCACAAAGTTTTGGAACTTTTTTATACCCGCCTTCCGGTATCAAGTGAGCAGAATATTCTTTTAATGTTCCACCTTCAATTAGCGGCGCAATAGAAGGATGTTTCTTCAATTCTTCAAGAATTTCAAACGGTCTGTAGTTAGAGTCAATTAAATCATTTAATGTAATGCCAAGTCCGATTGTTACAGAATCAGTATTGGTATACATAAACCCAAGCCCCAACATACCAAGCATAGGTCCGCCGAAAATTTCAACAATTGAACCTTCATCATCTTTTATGTGGAATCTTTGATTGATAGTTTCCTTGCCTAACTGAATAACTTCTTTTACGCTTAGCGCAACATCTTTGGGCTCAATTTCTTTTCTCAAGCCGATTTGTTTTGCAAGGAGTGAATTAACACCGTCTGCCAAAACAACAACATCTGCGTAAAAATCTTCAAGTTCAGTTTTTACTCCGATAACTTTTCCATCTTCTTTTATGAGTTCACGCACAACAGTTTCTTCAACGATATACGCACCGGCTCTTCGCGCCTCTTCTGCCGCCCAACGGTCAAATTTTCCTCTAATTACGGTGTAACTTGAGTTACCATCTTTTCGGTAAGTTATTGTTGTGGAGTCATTTTCGCCAAGAATTTCAAAATTATGCTCAATATTTCGTCTTTCAATAGGAGCATCTGTTTCAAAGTTTGGAAAAACTTCTTTAGTTGCTTTTGTATAAATCGCGCCCCCAAATACATTTTTACTGCCTGCAAACATTCCGCGCTCAATTACGACCACTTCTTTTCCTGCTCGCGCAAGCGTAATTGCACAGGAAATTCCTGCAGGCCCTGCTCCAACGACTATAACATCAGTTTTGTTATCTCTTTTAAGCATAAAATTCTCTCTTGCTTGCAATTATACACTAAAATTCCATCCTTGTGAATAGTTAGGCGGAATTAAACCCTTTTGACAGATATTTTCATGTTTAAAGTTTGTAAATTTAAGTTAAATTTTAGCAAAAATTCCTTGCGTTTTGTTTTAGTATGAATGAAAATACATAAAAACGGATGTGTGAAATGTTAGTAAATAGTGCAACAAATTTTCGAATAGGCAAGCAGCGATACAAAGAGGAGTACCAGTCTCCAAAGAATCAGGCACCACTATCCTCTTCTTTAAATACTTCCTATTCACAAAATACTTATCGAGATATTAAGAGACCTTTAAAAACGAATCATTCAGATTTAGCTTTTGAAGGTCTTTCTCTTTATAATAAATTAGAGAAAGTCTACAGCAAAAGCGAATTTGAAAAATGGGCTGACACTTATGTCGGCAAAATGGGAAGAGAATTGCTTGAAGATATTACGGAAAAACACAAAGCCGAAACTTCAAAACTAATTTCCGTTGAAGGCGACAAAATCATTCTTGCCAAAAAATCAATTCCGCATTTGGCTTGGGATGGAATAATTTATCCGTTCAAAATTCTCCCCGGAGATATGCTAAACGGCACCGTTGAATTGTTAGGCAAAATTCCGGGACTAAAAGATTGGTCCGGTAGAGTTTTAGAAAAACCTTTATTTAAAAACATAAGACAACGTTCAAAATTGGATGCAAAAATCAACTCTCTACGCGGTCTAATTACATACAGAGATTCAAAAATCACATCAGAACTTGAAAAATACGCAAAAGCAAACGGAACGACAGTTGACAAAATTCCTGCCGATGTAAAAGCAAGTTTGATTAAAAATGTCGACGATAAAATGGGTTCAAGCGTATTCCAAAGTGAATTAAAAATGTTTGACCCAAAATCAGGGAACTATGATACAAAGCACGAAAGAGCTTTGAACAGATTAGTTTCAGGTCTTCCGCCTGCAATATTCTTGGCAAACGATGCTTATAACTTGTCAAGAATGATGGATGATGACCCAAAAGCCGCAAGCCACGAAAGTAAAGTCAGATTTAAACAAGAAACAAGCAGAATTTTGACAAGCGGTTATTTGACCCTTATTACAATGGGTGCTTTCCAAAAATTCATCAACAAATCAAAAGCAGGTATCGTCCTAATTACCGGTTTGACAGTGCTTGTTACAGAAATGTTTTCACGTTTGTCTAACGGAAAACATATTGTGAGATTAACACCAGAAGAGGCTAGAGCAGAAAACGAAAAATTACACAACCCTGAAGCAAAAATCAAACCTTTGACATTTAAGGCAGAAGATAAAAAAGCCGATGAGGTTAAAACACCTAATCAAGCACAACAAAAACAAAAAGAACAAAAGCCATTGCTATCTTTTGATACAGTGATGAAAGCATCTGCAGCCGTTCTTGCTGCAGGGTATAGTATCAAAGGTATTAAAAATCTTCCTGCTGTTAAAAAAGCAGCTTTGAAATATTTTGAAAACTTAAAAACCAATAACTCAAAATTGTATAATGAATTAGGCATTGACAAAATGTTTGAAAATATGGGTTCAGACCTCAAAAAAATGGACCCTAAAAAATACGAAAACTACACAGCAGAACAACTAAATCTTGAAAATGCGGTTAAGGCGTTTGAAAGCAAGGTTTTATACAGACCATTTACGGATTTATACAAAAAATTAACCACTCAAAAATATATCGTGGACGACAACAAATTAGCACTGACTGTGCAACAACTTAAAGATAACGGTTTTGAAAAACTTGCCGATAAATATCAAAAAATTGCTGAAACAGGATTAAAAACAGTTGACGGAAATAAAATTATCGACTTAGGCGAAAAAGATAAAACTTTTAAAGTTAATCTTAAATTCTTGAAAAAAGAGTATGAAATTAACGTAAAACCGTTTGTTAATTTTGTAATTGCACCATTCAAATTTTTATGGAATACTGTCACCCTTCCTTATTGGATGATTGATGAAAAATTGATGGGTGTATTCAGAAAAGCTAAGCCAAAATCCGACATGACTGATATGAAAGCTTTGGCAAACAGTTTTGACAAAATCAGCAAAAAAGCTGAGGCACTAAAAGACAAAAAGATAACAGAAGAACAATTCAAAGATTATATCCAAGTTAATTTGCTAAAAGCATTTAACGAAGATTCTATGTCCAGTGTGTCAAACGCTGAATTATCAAACCTTGCAAAAACGGCTGCATCAATTGCAACAATTTGGTTCTTGATGACAGATAACTACAATATGGTAATGTTGAAATCAAACGGTAACGACAAACAAGGTGCTGAGACAAAATTCAAAGAAAGATTTGTCCAAGAAGGTTCAAGATTGTTCTATCAAACCTTGTTAATTGACTTATTCAATTCAACATTTGTAAAACAATACCACTCATCACTAATGGGTATGAGTATGGTTACTCTTGCTGATACAACATTAGGTGAAATGCTTACAAGGTCATCTGTCGGAACACCAATCAAACCGCACACAAGAGATGAATTGATTGACATTGAAACAAAACAAAATAACTCAACCGGATTCAAGAAAAAATATTATAACTTTATGCAACGCTTGACAGGAAAACGTTCAATCAAGTCTTACGAAGTTGCTCCACGCAATGGCGCAAGTGCAGCTAAGGCTCCTGATATTCCATCAATTGCAAGCAGTAAACAATTTGTATTTTCTCAAGGTCAAAAAGATAGCACCCTTGAAAAAATGATTCGGAGTTAATCTAGGGGTAAATATGTTGTTCGGTTAATGAAGATTATTAGGTTAGAGAGTATAAAATCTAACCTTTTTTATTTGTGTCGGATGGCAGGCTAGCTTTTTAATTTTGTCATTCTGAAAGGATTAAAAATCAAGTTGCGCAGCAACGTAGATTTTATCCTATTCAGAATCTATCAATGTTGTCACCCTGAACTTGTTTCAGGGTCTCTAATATAACAAATTCTGCATTTGACTAATATGTTCAATTTGAGATGCTGAAACA
>DHMN01000055.1 GCA_002405805.1 Cyanobacteria bacterium UBA4641
AACCACGGTTCAATGGTTCGTTACCACAACGATGAACTTGGTGTAAACAGCAGACTTGATGAAATTCAAGCAGCTATCTTGAGAGTAAAAGCTAAACACATCGACGAATGGAACACTCAAAGAAGAGAACATGCAGCATACTACAACAAATTGTTTGCAGGTTGCGCAGATGTTCAAACTCCAAAAGAATTGGATAATACATATTGTGTTTACCACCAATATACAGTTAAAATTCCTAACAGAGATGAAGTTCACAAAATGCTTGGTGAAAAAGGTATTGGCGCTATGTTGTACTACCCAATCCCTCTTCACTTCCAAAAAGTTAATGCTTGGTTAGGTATGGGCAAAGGTTCTCTTCCTATCACAGAAAAGAACACTGAAGTTGTTATTTCACTTCCAATGTTCCCTGAATTAACTCACGAAGAACAAGAAACAGTTGCAAAAACTTTGATGGAATGTATTGAAAAATCAAAATCAGCAGCTGCTGTATAAAAGATAAAAAGCTAGAATTAAGTGGCGCGGTGGTTTCACCACCGCGCCACTTTTTATATCATTATATTTTTTATTTTTCGCGAACTATACGAAATCCGACATTGCTATAAGCCACTTGAGGATTTCTTCCCTCATCTCGATATTCTGTTCTGCAATCAGTTCTCTTTGAATCCCAAGCTCCACCTTTTATTGCTTTTGTTGTGGCTGTTCTATTTGTAGAAGTCCATTCCCAAACGTTACCCCACATATTAACAGCGCCGGAAGCTGATAGAGTACTAGAATAAGAATTCACCGGTTTTAAACCAAGATTTTCGCCTGCATTAAAATCCGCATCTTTTGGCATGTGACCTGCTGCCTGTTCCCATTCTTTTTCTGTCGGTAAACGATAATTAGCAGAGCTATCCGTTTTAGATAGCCAATTACAATATGCAATTGCATCATTATAAGAAACATTTATGACAGGGTATTTTGCCTTATTTGTTGGATATGTTCCATTTGTCCAATCTTTTGGCGCTTTATGTCCTGTAGCTTTTACAAATTTTGCATAATCATCATTTGTAACAGTTGCATAAGCAATAGATACATTTTGAGCTGCACCTAAAACAGGTAAATAGCCGTCCTTTGTTTCTCTTATTCCGGGTTTTAATCTTGAATCAGTAAATCTGCTCAATGATTGATTAATTCTATTTTCACGGTCTTTTATCATTTCGTTTACAATATCTTGCATTTCATCAATCTTAGATTGGTCTTTGGCTGTTGTTTTCAGTTCAGCAAGTTTTGCTTTCTTTTTAGCCAGAACTTTATCGTAATTTATTGCGATTTGTTTTTTCAAAGCTTGCTTGTTAGCCTCTGACGGATTTTTCTGATATGCAGAAATCAACCCTTTTGTAACATCATCAAGTACCGGTCTTTCTTTTTCAACTGTAGTTGAATACTTAAACGATTTTGCTTCTGGATTAATTTGCATATTGGCAGCCTGAACGCAAATTGCTGAACAAAAAATTAAAGTTAATATTAAGTATAATTTTTTCATATATATTTAATCCTCGTAAAATTTATTTTTTAGCTCCGTTTACAGGTCCGTTTTTTGCACCATCTTTCAAGCCGTTTTTCAAACCGTCTTTTAATCCATATTTCAAACCATCTTTATTGCCGGCTTTTGCCCCATCTTTTAGTCCATTTTTCAAGCCTTCTTTGTTACCAGCTTTGAGACCTTGTGATAAACCTTGCTTAGCACCTGCTTTATTACCATTTTTTAGTCCTTGTTTTAGCCCTTCTTTTTGCACAACTTTTTGTTGAGTTGGAGCGGCTGTACTTACAGGAGCTTGTAGAACTCCAAACCCTAAAACAAACATTCCTAAGACAAGTAGTGTTGAAAATTTTTTCATTTTTCATCCTTTCTTTTAATTCCAAAAACTAAAAATAAAACAATTACATCTTTTATACGATTTAATTTTATCAAATGTTCATCTATTTATTAATATTATTAACTTATATTACAAATCATTAGATTTTAACAAAATATCATGCCCAACATTCTGCATAAGGCTAAGATAGGCATCGTAAAATACTTGAACTGCACTGATATATTCACGCAAAGTCTCTTGATACGCATTTTCAACCTGAATTAAGTTAAGCAAACTTGCCTGACCTTTTTCATATCGTTTTTTATAAGTTTCAAAAACAGTGTTTGATTCTTTCAAAATCACATTATAGTGACTCATATTATCTTTTGCATATTTAAAGTCGTTGTAATCTTCTTTTAATGCGAATTTCAAATGATTTTCAAAAGAGGCTTTGTCTAACTCTGAACGCTCCAACCTGATTTGCGCACGTTTAATTTCAGGGGCATAAGTATATAAAATCGGCAAATCTACAAATGCACCGACATAAGCCCCAGGGTATGATTCTGTACCTGTTTGGTGTTTAGTTTGGTAAGCGTAACCGCCAGCGACAGTGATATCAGGGATGCGTTGGTGTTTTGCCAATGTTATTTCTTCTTTGCTTTTATCTATATTTGATTGAGCGATAGAAAGAGCATAGCTATACTTCATCGCAGTGTCTTCAATTGTTTGATATGGCAGCAAGTTTAAATTCAAAATCGCCAAATTATTTTCAAATAATGATGATTCTTTTGTATCATACATTATTTTAGAATCTTTGATATTCATCGTGTCGTTTAACTCAAACTGAGCACCCAAAAGATTTGCTTTTGCTTTATTCAAAAATACAAGTTGTTTTTTGTATTTCATATCATTTTGCATAACATCAATATCATAGTTTGGTGAAGTTTTTGATTTTTTCTCTGCAATATCTTTCATACTGCGGAAAAGTTTTTCGCGCTCTTGTAAAATAATCACAATAGATTTCATATAAAGAATATTAAAATATGAGCGCATGACCTTGATTTTGAGGTCATGTTCAGAGGCTCTTATTTCATCTTCGGTTATTTTTAAATTAACTTGGGCTACTTTTTTTCTAACTCCACGCTTTCCGATTTCAACCGGCAACGCTGCACCAAATTGGCTTGAATTGCCTTTGGTTACTTTTCCCATCAGAAAGTTTGACTGGAATTGCGGATTTTTTAGCGCATTAGCCATTTTTATTTCTTGTTTAAGTTCTTCTGCTTGTTTTCGTTTTGATTTTAAATCAAGATTATTTTCCAGTGCTAAATTCACTGCATCATCAAGCGGAATATGCACAACCTCGGCAAGCGTTGCGGTTGGGGTAATTATTGTTAAAATTGAAATTATTAAAAGAATCTTTTTCATAATAAGGTCACCAAGCAAAAATATTTTATCACGAATATTCTAATATTATCAGATGATGTGAGTTTTTGTTGAGTTTTGTACACTAAGATTATTAGAAAAAAGTTGGAGAGATTATGTATAAAAAAATATTAGCAGGATTAAGCGTAGTTTTGGCAGGTTCAGTAGCATTTGCGGCTGATAATTATAATGTAACATTTAAAGGTTTTCAAAATGTTGAAAGCGTTCAGAAACTAAATGTCGTAAATGAAATTCAAGCAGTGGCAGATAACGACAGCATTGAGTTTTCAAAACTATGGCCAAGTGAATATTTCAAACCTACAACAATGAAATCTTTCATTTATTTAGCCAAAAATGAAATGGATTCACTTGAATTTGTCAGATTCAATTATCCTGAAAAATCTCAAAATTGTTTTACAAAAGATAATCCTGACTTTTGCATCCAAAAAGTCCAACCAGATATCATAAATTATATTTATAATGAAAGACTTATAGTAAACGATACCCCTAATTTTATTGCAAAACCTGAAGAACACGCGATTTCAGAAGTATTAGTAAAAGATGGTGAATATTTTGATACCAAAAATATAAAAATGGTTACACCAACAGAAGAGGAACAGGTAAATATCCTCAAAGATTGCAAGTTTGATGAATTTGGATATTTGATGAGTTGCCAAACTTTTAACCGAGATACTGAAGATTTGCTCTACACAGAAGAACTTGTACGAAAATCTCCTGTGACAAGTTTTGATGAAAACATCAATGACAAAGTTTTGAAATACATTAAATACGATTCAAACGACAATAAAGTTGAAGAATATTATTATTCAAACAGCAAACACAACATTTATAACGAAAAAGGCGAAGTTGTCGAGTCATTCCAAATCACTCCTAACAAATTCAAATACCAAAATAAAAAACTTCCTGATTTATATATAGATGTTGAATTTACATACGATGATAACGGTCGTGAAATCCAAGAATTGCACTATGACGAAAATCATGTGTTAGTTAGAAAATACACCGCAGAATATGATAACGACCAGTTGTCAAAAGTTCATGTTGAAGATTGTTTGAATATGGCAAGCTGGGATATTTTGCCGATAAAAAAGGAAAATAATTTGTCTTTGCCATTTGCCATAAGAAATTAAAATACTACTTTACATAAATTTTAATTTAGTGTAGTATACACACTTGGGGCAGGATTCACAATTATGGCAATTGAATCAATAACGACAAACGTACCTCAAAGGCACTATATGAACGCATTTATGGCTAACCGTAAGGATATTTCTTATGGTTATATAAACCTGCAAAAATCACAAGATTCTGAAAACGGTTTGTCTAAAAAAGATAGAATATTGGCAGGAGTCGGTTCAACTCTTGGGGTTGCTATTCCTGTTCTTGCGTATATGAAACATCAAAAAGTGAACAATATGTTCAAACTCCATTATAATGCCTACCAAATGATTGGAATGGCGGCAGCTGGGAACATTGGCGGTATTTTGTTAAGTTCTATCGGTGAATCTAAAAAAGACCAAAAGAAAAAATGGAAAGAAGGAGTTTTCCAAATGGCATTGACAACTTTGCCATTATTGCTTGTTGATGGCGGAATTAAGTTAGTCGAAAAAGTTAAATCTAAAAAAATCAACAATAACTTTGTAAAAATACTTGTTTCAGCAATAGGTGTTGCAATCGGTTCAAATACTGCCGTCGCAATTTCTAACAAGCTACGCAGTGATAAAGAGGCTAAAAAGCCGAAACGTGAATTAAAACTTATTGATATGATTGCAAACATTGATGACTTTGTTGCAATTATGGTTCTTGCAAAAATACCGTTTGCTAAAAAGATTAAAATTGAACGCGCTCTACCGTTTATTTACGCGTTTTGCGGATATCGCTCTGGAACAGGAGATAAAAAAGCTAGTCACTAAGCCAATCAACACAAGTTTTTATAAATTCTTGCGGATAATCAATGTATAAATCTTCCGCATGGCAAGTTTTTTTGAACAATTTATATTCTTTTTTACAAACAGCTTTATTATACAAACTTTCAGTATGCCAAGGAAAAACAGTTGGGTCTTTTTCTCCTGCAATAAACATCGTCGGAACAGTTATTTTATCCACAAAGTCAATCGGTCTATCTTTTTTTAGGAGTGGAAAACCAGCTCGTATAGTAAGCCAGCGCAGTGGTTCAAATTTGTCAAACAATGTCGGAATCCACGCATCAGGCGAATACATGTGATTTTCGATTTTCATAAAATCTGATGGGGCTGAAACGGCAATAATTTTATCAACATTGTTATTTTTTGCGCCATGCAAAATTACCAACGCTCCGCCAAGAGAAAATCCGCAAAGGTAAATTTTTTTATAAAACTTTTGCGCATACTCAACCACACACGCCAAATCTTTTTCTTCATTAGCGCTAAAGGTATAAAATCCTCCACTTTTGCCATGTCCGCGAAAGTCCATCGTAATTACATCAAAATGGTTGGCAAAATCTTTTGCAATATTTTCAAAAACCGCAGAATCTTTTGTCATAAACCATCCGGGGCACAAAATAACGACTGAATCACTATCGTGATTATAGTGATTCAGCGCGATTTTTGTATTATCTATAGCTTTTAGAAAAACTTCTTTCATCTTACTTTGTTGGTGCTTGTGGCATATTTGTTTTGTTATTGATATTTATCGGTCTTGGGTCTTTTGCAGGCAGAGTTGTTGTCGGCATCATAATTTCTGTGATATTTTTCATCAACTCTTCCTGATTAGGAATTGTACAAGCTCCACCACTCATAAGCATTGCAACCAAAGCCTCTTCTTCTTTGGTTAATTTAGTCGGCTCATCTTTGATTTTTTTTGTTGGATTTTCTAACATTTGACGAATTTGTGTTTCATTTTTTTGATTTCTTGCAACAATTGCATCAACTATTATATTCATTTGGTCTTTTGTAAAATTACATTTTACAAGAGGTTCAATTTTTGCAATCGCCTCATCTGAAACTTTTACTTCAAACACATCTCGGATATCCTTGCCTATACCGGAGATTTTACCTGTCATCTCTAAAGAACACTTGTTATCAACCCAACCGTTCATATCTATTTTGAACCCTACTTTTAATCCGAAAAGGTCCATATATTCGCTGATATGCAACGGTTCACATTCTCTGATATTGTTGTAATAACGATTAACTAAAGTATCAATTTTTTCTACAGCAAAAGCCTCATAAGGGTTTGTTGCCCCAGTTTCTCTTGCCTGAATTGCAACATTTTTGTTAATTGCCTTTTGTTCATTCAAATTTGTTGCCTGAATCGCATTAGATGCCGATTGAACACCCAAAAACATCACTACAGCTAACGCTAATATTTTAATCTTTTTCATTCTTTTCTCCTATGATAATAAATTTCTAAAAACTGTTAAACAATGATTCAAACATACCATTTGAATCTCCTGCATTTAAAATTGTACATGCTCTCTCATTCAAAATAACATTCATCAAACTTGCATCTGATGCTGATAAACTTGTCGGAATAACAATATCTTGCGGATTTTTAAGCATATTGTTTGTTGCTCCGTTGTTGCGTTCTTGTTCTTGTAAAATTGAATCACCTACAGTAAGCAATTGTTGCTTTGTAAAATCACATCTTATTTTTGGCTCAAATGTATAAATTGAGGCTTGAGAGGCATCTACGCCATACAAAGATTTAAACATCTCATTTATACCGGTAGAACGCGCTACAAAATTCAACCGGCATTTGTTATTAACCCAACCTTCAATTCTCACATTGAAATTAAAATTCATACCGCCAACGTTAGAATTTAAACTTTCACTATAAGGTTTGCACATCATAACATTGTCTGCTAATCTGTTACCTGTAGTTTTTCGCTGAGTTTGAGTCGTTGTATTATTGTAATTCGGTCTTTGCTGAGTTGTTGTACTCGGTCTGCTGATAGGTCTTTTTGTTACAACATCGGCAAAACCTTTGCAACTCAAAAGAACAGCCACTGCTACAATTGACAATATAAAAAATACTTTTCTCATAAATTCCCAACTTTCTTATTTGAATTATAGCAGATTTTTGCAAAAATAGATATAATTCGGATGAATGGTCTTTTATTGTGAAATATGTTATAATTTGAGAAGAATTTTAGAGGAAGAAAGAGATATGTACGACAATCGTTCAAATAACAATGATTTATTGATGCTTGGGATTATGTTTTTGGTGATAGGCGGAGCACTTGGCGTTTATTCCATTTCAAGCTATGTAGAACTCAAAAATTTGGGTGACAAAGTTGATTTTGAATTGATTGACGATAACAACCAAATGTCTTCCACTGATAAATATTACAAATACTTATCTATCGCGGATTTTTTAAATCAAAAATTAAACCAAAACAAAAACATTCCGATAAAAAATGCATCTTGTGTTTATCTTGATTATGCACAGCATAACGCAATTGAATTGTACCGCCTGACAAGTCACAGAATGGAACTTGACGACTCTAAAAAAAGCGTAGCAGCAGGAAATGTTCGCGGATTGGTTAATATGCTTGATAACTACAAAACATGTAACAAAACTCAAACATATAAAACCGAATTGAATAATATTTTGGAAGAAATTCAAAAATCTGAAAACTTAAATAGTAATCAAGATATGCGAATAAACCAATTTATGGACGGTTATAACAGGAATGTCCAAACAATTCCAACAGAGACTCAACCTCAAACAATACAAGATACCCCAAATGTCCAAACAAATGCCCAACCCCAAACCATAGACTCTGAAGAACCAATCCCCGCACAAGAATAAACTCAATATGGAGATATAGAAGAACGAGTTACTTTGACCTCGTGTAATATTAGCGACTAACTCTCTAGTTAAACAAAGTGAGAACTGTAATTCCTAATTCCAAGGATAATCGTTTGAGATTTTCCAACCATCTTTAAATATCACAGCCGCGCAAGCAGCACCAACACCAACTCTACGTCCACCGTATGCATCATTTGTAGCACCCTTATTACAACCTCGCGAAACCTGAGTACTTAATAGAGCTTCTCTCGCCCTTTCTACATGAGGAACACCACCGCCATCATATCCTCCGGGGTATATCCCATTTTTCATATTAGAAGAATACCACCCTAGTTTCGTTTCATTTTGATAAAGATAAAAAGATTGGACATCTTTGCCCAGAACATTTCTTTTCCCTTTTCCATTAGTATCAACCAAAATTGAAATAAGTGCATAATTGCCATCATCAACTTTATTAAATCCTAATATCATGCCATTGTTCAAAACAATACTATAAGGGACAGTATCTGTCATTTTTACTCCGGCTAGGTCGTAATATCCATAAAAATCACCAGATTGCCAACAACCATCTTCCATTTTTTCGCAAATCTTTGCTATTTTTAGATAGGGGACAAAATATTTTTCCGCAAACTCTTTTATTGGCAATGTTGTTTCAAAATTTTGAGTTCCATCTTCATCTGAATCATAAGCATACTGCCTAAGAGCTTGGTTTAATATAGATTGAGCCTCAATCATGCCGGAAACAACAGCTTTTTTCTGATGATTAGTAATCAAGCTAGGTATTGTAATCGCAGCAACAACTCCGATAATTCCAAGTGTAATAAGAACCTCTGCCAATGTAAAACCAAATCTCACCTTTGTTGGCGACAAATCTACGTGCATAGCATCTGCTTTTAAATCATTAGAAAAAGTCGTACGGTTTATTTTATATTTGTTTAATATATTTATCATACGTTTAGTATATTTTATAGTTTTAATATTGTCAAGTCTATAGAATGTTATTATGGATGAAAGATTGAAAACTCTAGGGTTAAATATAAAATTTGCAAGACTGAAAAAAGGAATCTCTCAAGAACAGCTTGCGGAGTTAGTTGATTTGTCTCGTACCGCAATAAGTTTTATCGAAACTGCTCGCCAAAATCCGACAATATTAAAAGTGATTGACATCGCAAAAGTCTTAGATGTCGATATAGAAGAATTAATAAAAGATGTGTAAAAAATTCAGCCTTTTGCCTTAGCAACCAAGACTTTTGGCGTTGAAAATTTTATCTAATTTTATAATAGCATCTTTTAATGAAGATTCTTTGAGCGCCAAATATCTTGGAACTAATTTTTGTTCACTCGTCGGACTTGATAGCAAAATTTCTGCACCAGATTTTGTTCCTGCTTTTTGTAAGACCAGACAAAATTTATCTTTAGGTCTTGCTGCAGGTGAAACTCCAATTTGAAAAATATCAAATCCTAAGTTAGAAAGCATTATTTGTCAAATCTCTATTAATGCTTTTTGATGCATTTTTCGGCATACTTTCAGCTTTTGTTGCAATTTTTTTCGCCAACGGTTCAGATATTTTTATACCAAATGATACATTTGAAGAGTTGTAAATTTGCATATTTTCCCTTTATAAAATACGTTTGCCATTCGCAAATAGTTTTAAAATTCTGCCTTCTAAATCTCTGATGGACTCATGGTTGTAGTTGTTTGCAGGGCTGGTTTTGGATTCAAAAACCTCTGTCACATGGGACAATGAGTCCTTGATTTCCTTTGTGATAGTTCTTGTATATTCCTGAGATTTGTTTTTGTAATGCTCAATTGTTTTGTTTGGCAGGTATTTATATTCCTGAATTTCTACGCGGTTTCCGATATTATCAAAAGTTTCGACCTTTAAAAACTTATCGGTTTTCATATCTTTTTCGATATATTTTAATAATTTGTTGTCATCTGAAAACTCTTTAGAATACTTGATAGTATCAGTCTGTCCTGTTTCTATTCTATTGCCGAAAATTGTGTTATTTATGCTAGAAATTTTCATATCATCTATAAATCTTGAACAAACTATTTTTTGCTACCAATACAAATGCTAACAAATGTAACAAAAAACACGAATTTTGAAATTTTACCTACAAAATCTCTTTTATAGATATATCAGTTAAAAATACTGACTTTTGTTCATTTTGAATGGAAAGGGGCGAAGAGCCCCTTTCTTTATGTGTTAGGCTTGTAAATAATTTTTCAAGTGTTAGGATGGTTTTGCAAAAGCATATTCCCGAATCGTCTAGTGGTAGGACGAAAGATTCTGGCTCTTTTAACGGTGGTTCGAATCCATCTTCGGGAGTTTTTTATTGAATTTCTTGTATTGTTCCGCTTGTTAGTCACGTAGACCATACAATCCATGAAATCCATGCGCTAATTACAGAACAAGGTGTTGCAGATTTGAGAGGCTTAGACCCTATTGAAAGAGCTAAAACAATTATCGAAAATTGTGCCCACCCAAAATTTAAACAAGAATTGTATGATTATCTTAATAAGGCTATAAACACTTGTGAGTACAAGGAAATACCTGTTATTATTGAAGATGCGTATAAATTCCCTAATATTTAATAGCAAAATGATGATTTCAAGGTAAAATAAAATTATGGATGAAAATAAACTACTTGAAATGTTTAAATTGCGTGAAGATATCCTTATGGCGCTTGAAGAAGGTATCTTGGCGATTGATAAAAACAAAAAAGTCATATTTATAAATAAATCAGCAATTCCAATGCTGCACATTACAGAAAGTGAACCTGTAGGCAAATACCTGAATGAGATTTATCCTGCCTCAAAATTAGGTGAACTTTTAAAAACAGGTAAAAAAGAGTTCAATGTGCAAATGAAGTCATTGAAAAATGACTACGTAATTTCTGATAGAATGCCGATTTATGATAATGGCGAAATCGTCGGTGCTTTTGCTGTTTTTAGAAACAGAACAGAAGTTGTAAAACTTGCCGAAAATTTGACTGGTGTTAAGCATCTTGTTGAATCAATGAGGGCAAATAACCACGATTTTGTCAATAAATTACACGTAATATTGGGCTTAATCCAAATGAAAAAATATGATGAAGCAGTTGATTATATTATGAATGTAAGTATGGTGCAAAAAGAAATAATAAGCACCATCATAAAACAAATTAAAATCCCATCAATTGCGGCACTTTTGATTGGAAAATTTGCACGAGCAGCAGAACTTGGTATTCATTTTGCACTGGATTCATCAAGTTCATTAGAAGAGAATGACACAAAAATTCCGTCAGATGTGTTTATTACCGTATTGGGAAATTTAATTGAAAATGCAATGGATTCGCTCAATTCAACAAATGTTTCCAATAAAAAAATATATGTATCAATAATATCTTCACCAAAAGACATAAAAATTGTCGTAAGTGATAATGGGGACGGAATTAAAAAAACGAATCTGAGAAAAATTTTCAAAGACGGATTTTCAACAAAAAGCAATTCAAGAGGAACAGGACTTTTTGTTGTCAAATCTTTAATTGAAACATATAACGGTAAAATTACGGTATTATCAGAACCGGAAGTTGAAACAAAATTCACCGTTAAATTTAAGAAAGAAGGTAAATAATGAAACTCTATGCACTAAATACAGGGTATTTGGAAACCGATAGGACTCGTTGTTCATCTTGAAGGACAAACTATAATCCTTCCTCAAGATTGTATTTATACTTCAGAAATTTTTGGACCACCTGCAAAAATGAGTGGTTTTATGTATGATAGTGTAAGTTTCTTAAAATCAATCGAAAAAGTAAGAAATTTGGCTAAAAAATATAATGCAAAAATATTTCCGGCTCATGATTGGGAATTTTTCCAAACAATGAAATTAGCGCCTAAATATTATGAATAAGAGGTATTGAATGTACAAGGTTATAATCGTAGAAGATGACCCTATGGTTGCAATGATAAATAATCACTATGTCGAACAGGACAAGAGGTTTTCTGTTGTTCAATCATTTAGGAATGGAAACGATGCTTTTAAATATTTATCAGAAAATCAAGTGGATTTGGCAATCCTTGATGTTTATATGCCGGTGTTAGACGGTTTATCTTTGCTAAAAAAGATTAGAGCAGCAGAGATAAATACAGATATCATTATGGTTACGGCATCAAATGATAAAAATACTCTTGATGCTGTTTTAAACTTTGGGGTCATCGATTACCTTGTCAAACCTTTTGTACAGGAAAGATTTCAACAGGCTCTGGACAAATTTGTAGAATTTAGTATACAAAAAAATAATGTTTGCGTGCTTGACCAAAATAGAATCGACGAAATTTTGAATAGCGAACATTTGGCAAATAATAATGCAGAATTTCCAAAAGGTATTCAGGAAAAAACCTTAAATAAAATCCGAGAATACTTGAAGGAAGATTCAAATAGTGGACATACATCAGAACAAATTGCTGCATTTTTAGATATTTCCAAAGTAACAGTCCGCAAATATATGCACTATTTAACAAAAAATAACGAAATTATAGAACAAATCAATTACGACACCGGCGGTCGCCCTTGCATGGTTTATTTTATGAAGTAGGGGATGACTGATTTTTGTTACTGATAGCTTAACTTTAGAATTTTCAAAATGGCTCCAGCGATTATTTATTGAATAGTTCTATGTTATATATAGTTTTGAAATCTTTTGTTTTGCGCTCAAGTGGGATAATGTTTGGTATAGATTTAACATCATCAGGTTCTGGCATTTCAGCATATTCTATGTTTTTGAATAATTCTTTGGATTTAATTTTATCTATGTTTTGCAGGACTTTTTTTATCTTTTCCGTTGAATTAGTGTCTATCCACAAGGTATTAAAGTTGGAACCAAAGCTTCCTAAATACAAGTCTACATTGTCATTTTCATCTGTTCCAAAGTGCATCGTGTATCCGTCATGCTTTGGAACAAACGCGATAAACTCTGCACCTTTAATGTTTCGTACGTCAATTTTCTTTTTAAACCTGTGTCCACCTATAATGTTTTCATCAAGACGTTCTGGATTGGATTCAAAAACAAGAATTGTTGTATTATATTCATCTGAGCAAGTGCATAAGGTGGGTTTCAGTTTGCTTATTATATTAAAATTTTCATCTGTTGGAACTGTGTATTTGTCAAAATTGTCAATATAAATAATCGAATGTTCGTCACTTTGTTTATTTTTTTTCAAATGAGTAAGGAATTCCTTGTTTACTGTTCTTAGAGGAATTTTGTTAAAATCTATTTGTACAACATTACAACCGTTGTTTTTTAGGTAATTTATAACATCTTTTTGGGCATCTTTGTCATCAAGCCCTAGAATCATTATCCCATGCGGATAATTCTTTTCATCCAACTCGTTTAGTTTGATGTACTTATAGTCTAGCTCTTTGAAAATTTGTTTTTTGCGAAGTTCTTTAACTAATAGTTTATTAATTTGAATTCTTTCAGCGTCACGACTGTCGTTTTCCTTATCTATTTCTCGTGACAGTTTAATATGTTTTGCCAGTTCTGTTTCATTATCCATATTGGCTTTATTTATATTTGTTTCAAGTGTTTGGATTTTTTTATCTTTGTTTGCATAAGCAGTTTTTAATTTTTTGATAAGAGCTATTATGTCATTATAGGTATAACCCATATCATCATCTTCATAAACTTCTTTCCAAATCCAAGTTGGATTATCTTTAACATACAAGTATTTTTTCGCCATAGAAACAACATACAGTCCGTACCCCTCTTCGCACTCTTCTCCGCGGAAAGACGTTTTTGAGCGATATGTAGTTCCATAAGGGCGATAATTATTATAGATTCCGCTTATCCTCATGCTTTAGAACTCCTTTATGCCGTCTAAATATGGTTTGTAATCCCCAGCCCAAACCATTGTATCGCCCCATAATTCTGTTTTGCGAACATTTTTCAAAAATTGTTCCAAGTTTTTGATATTATCTTTTGTTAATGCATGCAATAATGCTTGATAAGAAATATTATTTCCTAATTTATCAGTGTATTTTGCTATATCGTCAAAACTACGAACAGTTTCAGGTGTCATTGTACTCATTATTTCTGAAATATGGTCTGGGCAAGTTAGTCTATATAATTCTTTATACTGCCTGATTTTAGGTTCAACCGATTCGGATAAGAATTTTAAATCCTTACCTTTTAAATCTTTTAAATACGGTTTTATTTCTGCAAGTTCTTCAATATTGTATAACTTTGGGTCTTTCATTACCATATCAAATATTTTTGAATCCTCTTCAACCTTTAGAAATTTTAAAACTTCAGGAATTTTTATTTTTAATTCGTTTAAATTTTCTAAATTTGTCAAAATTGGTTTTATACTGTGAACATTTGAGTTATTGAAGGTTTGCAAAAACTGGATTATTTCTTCTTTTTCTGTATCTTTAAGTTTATTGCTGTTTTGTATAATTGGTGTAACGCAAGTATAATTTTGGTCATTTACATTTATCAAAATATTATAGCGGTTAATGTTCTTATTTTTAAAATTATTAGATTCTGCAACTGTTTGCACCACATTTTGCGTGTTTTTGGTGAATTTATTTAATAGTTTTACGTATTGGCTTGCCATGTTTAACTTCAGCGGTTCTTCATATTTTTTTAGTATAGGAAATAATTCTTCAAACATATATTCACTATTTTCCGTTTTTAAGTCAGTCAAATACATTGCAATATCGTCAATATCTTCAATTTTAAAATCTTTCGGAGTTTTTGTTACTCGTTCAAATATGTGTTTATTTTTCTTTGTCAGAGTTTCAAACAAGGTAACTAAATCTTCTGTTGGTGAGGTTATAAATTCTTTTAAATTTTCCATTTTGCCGGAAATTGTGCTAAGCCCCTCCGCAATCATAAAATCTTTATTTTGTTCATTTATACCTGTTAGGAGTTTGTTAAAGTCTTGCTCAACAATACCAAGTTTTTCCGCATGCGTAATGAACAAAGGGAACATATCTTGTGCAAGTTCTTTGTTCTGTGGTTGAAGTTTTTTTATAAGATTTTGTGTTTGTTTTGTTAGTTGTTTAGCTGACATGCCAGAAGGTTTGCGAAATTTAGAAACCAGTCCCAAAAACGCCGTAGTCCCAGCAGCAACAACACCACCTATAGTCAATTTTTTCTTAGTTGAAATTTCATTGATTTCAGTATTTGTATTAACAGGTGGTATTGTGTTTTTGTTTGTAAATTTTACTTGCGCTGTTCTTACAGAATATTCTGAACTTGAGACCGGTAATATCATTATTTCCCCTCATTTGTACTGTTTTTATAATAAGTTTCTAAAATTTCATTTATATCATCTAAAAAGGCTTCATACGTTTTATGTGTAATATCAGGTTTAACTTGCTCGATAGCTTTAAGCAGGTCTTGTTCTGTAATCTGTGCTCCTGAAGTGTTTTCTTTTGCATTATCCACGACATTTACAATACCTTGAGCACTGTATGCTTCATTTTTTGCCATTGCTTGTATAACTTTTTGACCTAATAAAGGGTAGTCAATATCTTGTTCCGTAAATCCTTTTAAATGATATTTGAAAATTTTTGCAGCATCAGAAGCGTTTGGAGGTCCAAGATAAATTTGATAAGGAATCAAATTTGCATTTAAAAGAGTTGAATCAATTTTTCTTGGATGGTTTGTTGTCATAAGAATTGTTGCTTTGTATTTGTCAGAACAGTTTGCCAACAATTTGGATAATTGACCTACATTTGTCTCGCTGAAATCACTGCTACCGTTTTCAATTGCTTCTTTTTCAAAAGGATTTATCTGTGCAACAGAGTTAAAATCATCCAGTAATATTATTGTTCTTTTTTTCGGAGTTTCTGGAGAATTGTATCTTTCTTTAGACAGTTCTAATTCTCTTTCTAAGTTCATTATTATATCGTCATCATCTTGCAGCATGTCTATTTTTACAAATTCACATCCAGCTTGTTCTGCAAAGGCTTGAGCAAAACGAGTTTTTCCGGTGCCATGCTGTCCGTAAAGCAATATCCCGTTTGGCATATTTACATCAAGTCCGGCTCTTTCTTGTGCAATCTTATTTATAAAAGCATCACTAACCGTCATTTTGTGAACTTCATAGCCGGCAATTTTATCCCAACCTTTACCTGCTTCTCGGCGATTAAGAATTTCTTGTTCTTTTCGGAGTTTATCAACTTCATATTTTTGAGTCTCAATATTTTCAGCAACTTTATCTGTTTTAGTTTGATTTTCTTGAAGTTTTTGTCGTAAATCCTTAATAATATCATCTTTTAGATGGCTTTCTTGAGCCATTTTAAGTTGTTCTTGAAGAAGGTTTGTTTTTTCAATCAAAGTTTTTTTATGCTCTTCTGCTTCTTTCAATCTCTGTTCTTTTTCAGCTAATGTTGCATTTTTAGCTGCAATTACAGCAGCTTGGCTCAGGTTGAAACCAATAAGCATTTGATTAACTCTATCTCTTGCTTCACCTTTGCCCCAACTAAAAACTTTTTCAATCCATGCCCTTTTATCAAGTTCTTCTTTTAAATGTTTATCATAATCAAAATAATCTTGATTTCCCTTAAAAGAAACACTGTAAGAATATGAATTTTGCGGATATTTTTTAATATTCTGATGATATGTAGTTGTCTTAAAACCATTTATTGGTGAAATAAACATATATCCTCCTTTTTGTATTTTATTAAACTCGTAAAAATATAATTTACCAGTAATAGCATAAAATTGTAATATTTGTTAACATTAAAAAATAAATTGGCAAAAAAAACTTTTTTTGAACATTATTCCTAGAAACATTTAATTTATGGGGAATGAGTATTAGTGATTATTTCATCAATAAGTTCAACTATATACAACAAAGGCGGAGTACGGTTTTCCGGTCACCCTTTGACTTATGATGAAATAAATGAACGTATTAAACATGGGCAAATTGACCAAATTAAAACTTTGCCTGATTTATTTATTGTAAATAAAAAATTTGACACCCTATTACATAGTTCAGCAAGGGCAAATCAAGTCGATATTTCAAGATTCCTTCTTAGTAAAAACCTAGACCCTAATCGTAAAAATATCAATGGACAAACGCCATTTGCTATAGCATGTTCAAAATTAAATTCAAAACTTGCAGAAACATTTTTACTTTATGATATTGATATTAACACTAAAGATAATTTAAAAAATACTCCGCTCCACCGTGGGATTCAAAGTCCGGAAATCGTGAATCTTTTATTGAATAATGCAGCAAATCCACATTCTGTTAATATTTTTAATCAAACCCCATACCGTATGTCTATAGATTATCCAAACACTCTTGAAGTCTTTTTAAAGCATAAAATCAATCCCAATACTGTTGATAAAAACGGACAAACGCTTTTGCACGAGGCTATAATTAAGAAAAATATGGAAATAGCAGCAATACTCAAAAAACACAATGCTGAAGTTAATTACAAAGATAATTTTGGGAAATCGCCATTATTTTATGCCAAAATCCCTGATTCTATTGATTGGCTAAGTGACAATGGGGCAAAAATTAATCTTACAGATAAAAAGCATAATACTGCACTTCACTACAGTGTAATGGACAATAATGGTGTAATTGCAAAAGCACTATTAAAACATAAAGCAGATACAAATATAAAAAATTCTGAAAATCTGCCGGCAATTGCTTATTCAAAAAGTTTTGGAATGACAAAATTGCTTATCGAAAACGGTGCGGATGCTAATATTTTAGTTAATGGCACCACAATTTTGCATAAGTACGTAAAACGAAATGATTTAAAAGCGGTATATTTTCTTGTAAAGAATAAAATCAATCCAAATATTGTAGATAAAGACGGTTATATCCCTATGGATTACGCACAAGATGGCGGAATTAAAACATTACTACTTGTTGCAGGAACAAACCCAAACTATAATAACTATTTAATTAAAGCTCTTAAATCAAATGATTTTGAGTTTTTCAGCAATTTGTTGGAAGTTGGCGCTGATGCAAACAAAACTAATAAAAAAGGTCAAACTCCGATATTTTTTATTAACAATGAAAAAGAATTAGAAGAACTCCTAAAATATAATGCTGATATTAACCATAAAGACAAGTATGGAAATACTGCAATTTTACGATTTGCTCTGTTGGGTAGAAGAGATGTAGTTGAGTTGCTGAAAGAAAATAATGCAATTTCAAATGAAGATGAATTAAAGAAATGTTTCGATAAATATGAGAACTATCACGGTTGGATTAAATCAGATAAAATAAAATCCACTGTACCTACATTTACCGGTAATATGGATTACAAAATATATGCAACACCTGAAATTCAAGACTCACTAAATTATCAAATAAAACTTAAAGAAAAAGATATTGATAACATTATTAAAAACGCCCCAACTACAGATGAAGGTTTGACCGCGGCTTATCAAGCTTTAAGAACAGAAGAGCAGCATATAAAAGAAGCAATGAATGGACTTTCTGTTGTTGTAAAACATTTTACTATTGATGCAAAAAGAAAAATGCGCAAAATTGCAAATACCAACCCTTCAGGTTCCAAGATTCCAGTTATCGGTACTCTAAAACAATTCAATGATACTGTATTAACAGACATTTTTAAAACACAATTGAAATGCAAAATTTATGAAATAAGAAACACAAAAAATGATATAAAAGATATCTATTACAAAAAGCAAATTTGTACAATGGTAAATGATTATTGTAAATTAAATGATTATTTATCAGAAGGGGTAAAATATGTTTCGTACATAGATAAATCAACGCCAACTAGAGAAAAGCTGTTGCAAAATTTAGAAACTTGTAAAAATAATATAATAAAAAGAAATACTAAATTAAAAACCAGTTTAAATAATCTTTCTAAAAACTATGAAAGTTGTTTTAATAAAATAATGAAAATGCAAAAAGAAAAACAATCCTCTCGAACAATAAAAAAAACAATACTGTTCTTTTTTCATCTGGATTGTTCGTAACGAAAGGCAGGTAATATATGAAAATTTCATTTTATACAACTCCGGTTGTAACTTTTAGGGGAATTAATGAATCAATGAGACGTGTATCAGAACAGTTAAAAGCTGGTAATTTTCCTAACACAGATACCTTTACAAAAGCAGAGACAGACGGTAATACTATAATTATTCAAAATTATAATGATAACCGCTCAGAAAACCCTCAACGTGATATCAGTCAGTATAATTCAAGAAATGGCGCTGTAGATGGTGCGGTAACAGGAATAACAACAGGAAGCGGTATAGAAGGCGCAAAAGCAGTTGTTAGGAAAGTAAAAGATGGTAAATCTACTCAAAATAACGATACTCAAAAAGTTGATGATGAATTTAAAGAAGATGATATAAATAATTCGGAAGATACGGCAAAACCTCTTGAGGATGAAGATATAGAATCCGAAAATATTGAAACTCCAGAACAAGATATTGACACAGAACAAGAATTAAATACCGAAACTGATTTTGAACCTGAAGCCGATATTGAGCCGGATGTTGATACAGATGTTGACACAGACATAGATATCGATGTAGACCCAGATATTGAACCGGATATAGATGTTGATTTGAGTGATGTATTTTAATAGGGAATAAATTCAGAATGCAAATATCTGCTATAAGACCATATAATAAACCAAATGTTATCAATAGACCAATTCCAAAGAATAGACCCATCAGAATTAAAGACACTGGTATAAAAAATCCTCTGTCGGTTAATTTTACAGGTGGTAAAAATCTTTTGTTTGATTATTTAAATGATACAACTCTTGCCATGCATCAACTGGAAGCACAGCGGTTAGACTTGGATTTATTAAATAAATTATTTAATGAACAATTCCATATTCCTTTTAACCTGTCAGGAGTATCAGAAGCTGCTGCAAAAGTCATTGGGTATTGTTGTTTCCATACAGCAATGATTTTCAGACAAATTAAACAACCATTACCAACAATGATTGGAATAGAAAAAATCGCACAAAAACCTGAGGGAGGTATGACTATTGCGTGTTGCTATTGGGGAAAGGGGAACTTTCCGATACGCGCAGTTACATTCAATTCTTTATATGATTGGGAACATGCTATTGTAAATGCAAAATCAACAAGTAATGAAAATGGTTATCATTCCTCATACCATTTTTTGCAAACTACAATACATGAATTTGCGCATAATGCTCACTTCCATCATTTATATTCAAAGTTTGGCTGTCCAGAGCCTGCCCCAGGGTACACCTATAATCCAAAAGTCTATGATTTAATGTCAAAATTAAATTTTCCAATTTATGATAAGGATGGTAATATAACTGATAATAAATTCATTTCAACTTCTGTACGTAATACAATGAAAGAATCAAGCGGATATGGTAGCACTTTGCTTCCTGAACTATTTGCGGAAGAATTTTCCAGAGCAGTAATAAAGAATTTAGACCCAGTACATTTAACATTGAAACGAAATCCATTTCCAATAACTACTACGAATAAAGATTTTAACAGTGTTTTGTATGAAACATGGGAAGGTTTGATTGATGATGGGCAAGGGTTAATATAAGGAAAGGAGACCTTTAAATGATACAAGCGATTGGATACAGTTCTTACCCATTACAGATGCCACAAATCGGTCTTCCAAACGGTGATTTGAATTCTAAACTTGCTACAATATATCCGGATTTAGCTCCGGATGAAAGAAGTATTCTTGATACAAAAAAACGAAATGAATTATTATTTAACAGAAATAAACTTGATTTACTTGCAAAATATGGGAATGATTTTTGCAATATAAATGCAGAAGAGGTTTATAAAACTTACAAAAATAACAAGGATTTTTTAGAGATGAAAAATTCAAAATACTTTAACAATGCACAAGGCTTTACTAATCTGGTACGGACTATGGCAATTTTAGATAAAGACTTAAAAGAAAAATCTTTGTTTCCTTATGAATATAACCAACAATATTTGGCTAATTATTACCGACCAATTGCGTATGAAAAATATAATATGAATGATTTTTTGAAAATGTTAAACAAATTTTGTAAAAATGACAAAATTTCTGATGACTTGAAACAATATTTTCTTCAAATGAAAGCTGATAAAATTGATTTGTATTATACAAAACTCAATAAATTATCCGATTCATCAAACCCTTTAGATGTTTTAACCGAACGAATTCCTTACGTAAATGAGTAATTAACATCCGCAAAGTTCGTAGATATAGAATTATTCAAAGAGGAGTCTATCTGCATAGTGTTTCACCGTTTTTGAAATGATGCAAGATGCCCTATTTTAGAATGAGTCCTAGTCTTTCATCTCGCGAAGTTTTTTTAGTTGGTCGCGGATTTGTGCTGCACGTTCAAAATCAAGAATTTTTGCGGCTTTGTGCATATCTTTTTCAAGTTTATCAATAAGTTTTGGCAAATCTTTTTTCTCAATGCCCATATCAATCATTTCTTCTGCCACAATATCTTCCAAGTCTCGATAGCTTGCTACAAGTGACAACAAGTTATTTTCAATAGGCTTTTTGATAGTTTGCGGAATAATTCCATATTTTTGGTTGTGCGCAATTTGTAAATCTCGACGTCGTTTTGTTTCTTTTATCGCATTTGCCATAGAATCGGTGATTTTGTCAGCGTACATAATAACTTCACCACAAGCGTTTCTTGCAGCACGTCCGATTGTCTGAATTAAGCTTGTTTCTGAACGCAAAAATCCTTCTTTATCCGCATCCATAATTGCCACAAGTGAAACTTCAGGTATATCCAACCCTTCCCTAAGCAGGTTGACCCCAATCAGCACATCAAATTCACCAAGTCGAAGGTCTCTTAGAATTTCGACACGCTCAATAGATTTTACTTCACTGTGCAAATATCTTACGCGAATACCTTCTTGAACGAAAAAGTCTGTCAAGTCTTCTGCCATTCGTTTTGTCAGCGTTGTTATTAATATTCTCTCGTCTTTTTCTGCTCGTTTTTTGATTTCGGCTTTCAGGTCTTGAATTTGAGTATCAATAGGTCGAACTGAAATTTTAGGGTCAAGAAGTCCTGTAGGTCTGATAATTTGTTCAACAATTTGCTCAGATGTTTGTTTTTCAAACTCAGCAGGTGTTGCCGAAATATATATTTTTTGACCGACTTTTGCATAAAATTCTTCATTGGTTAATGGGCGGTTGTCTTTTGCACAAGGCAATCTGAACCCATAATCAACCAAAACTTTTTTACGTGCAGCATCCCCATGGCTCATACCTTTGATTTGTGGTAAGGTAACGTGAGATTCATCAACTACGGTTAAAAAATCTTGAGGAAAATAGTCAAGCAAGGTCGCAGGAGCAGAACCTGCAGGTCTGCGCTCAATTATTCGAGAGTAGTTTTCAATTCCTGTACAATAGCCCATTTCCTTCATCATTTCAATGTCATATTTAACGCGTTGCTCAAGCCTTTGAGCCTCTATGAGTTTATTTTCGTTGTTTAATTCAACTAAACGCTGTTGCAATTCTTGTCTAATTAAGTCAACAGTTTCATCAATGTTATCGTCATCTGACAGATAGTGAACCGCAGGATAAATTACTACTGATTGTGGGGTTTCAATGATTTCGCCTGACACATTGTCGATTTTTACAATTTTTTCGACTTCATCGCCAAAAAAATAAAACCTTGTGATGATTTTTTCGTAGGCAGGCATAAGTTCGACAATATCCCCACGGACTCTAAATGTTGAGCATTTTAGCTCTAAATCGTTTCTTTCGTATCTGACACTGACGAAATATTTCAGTAGGTCGTCTCGGTCGATTTCGTCACCGACTTTGATTTCTGTAGAACCTTTGAAATAGTTTTCAGGCAAGCCCAAACCATATATACAACTGACTGAAGATATTACAATGACATCATCTCTTTCATAAAGACTGCGTGTTGTATTGTGGCGCAATCTGTCGATTTCTTCATTGATAGAAGAAGATTTTTCAATATATGTGTCGGTTCGCGGAATGTATGCTTCCGGTTGATAGTAATCGTAATAACTGATAAAATATTCCACCGCATTGTCAGGAAAAAGTTCTTTAAATTCGTTATACAATTGCGCGGCAAGGGTTTTGTTGTGCGCGATAATAAGTGTTGGTTTTTGAACTTTTTCAATAACATTTGCAATTGTAAAGGTTTTCCCTGAACCTGTGATACCAAGCAAAGTTTGGGTGTCATACCCTTTGATTAAGCCTTCTGTCAGTTGTTCTATAGCTTTTGGCTGGTCCCCTGAAGGTCTGTATTTTGAACAAATTTTAAATTCTCTATGTTCCATACCAATATTTTAGTACAAATTTTGGATTCTTGTAACTTTTTGTTACTTTTGTTGATTTTGGATTAAAGTTTTTTGTAATATTGCCGTTATAAAACTTAGCGAGGTATTGTATATATGAATATTTTTGTCTTTTTTAGGTATGTATTTTCTTTCCCTAAGTACGTGAAAGAGTATATTCGTTATTAATGAAATTTGAAAGGTTGTGTCATGGATAGAGTTCTCCAAAGTTTTAAAAATTTGTTTAAATGCGAAAATACATTTAAACGTCACCTGTATTATGTATTGTTACTGATTTTGCCTGCTATTGCATATAGTTTGGCATCTTATGTCGATAAAGATACTCCCAAAACCATTGTAATTACATTGTTTATACTTGCGGCAATCGTTGGTTTGGTTGCAATCGTTCCGACTATATTTACCCTTGGGTATTCTCTAAAATTTATAAAAGACAGGCTGGATAGTGTTTTAGGATTTCCAATGTTTTCATCTGATATGTTTAAAAAAGGGTTGAAACTGTTGCCGTTATATGTGACATGGGGCTTGTATTTTGCGATATTATTCCTTCTCGTATTAGTAGTGCCTTTTGCACTTGTTTTTGCGTTTAGCACACATGGAGCATCTACTGCTGTTGCCGTAATCTTAGTTATATTGACTATTTTGGTTGAAATTTTAATTTCAATGGCGATATGTATATTAGTTGCACCTTTTGTAAGTTATATTTTTATAGAATTTGCAAAAGATGAAACCTATAGAGCAAAATATTTTAATCCTTTGACAATTTTTGGTTATATAAAAAAAGCCTTCCCTGAAACCGTTACTGTCACATTAAAGTTTATTTTGGCTACACTTTTGATAAATATGGTGACAGGATTGTTGACCGGTTCTTTAATTTTGGCAAGCTTTTTAATCACTGCAACAGCTGTAATGCTAGCACCTGATAATGCTACTGACAAAATTGAATATCAACCGCTGGTAATGACTTTTATGATATTTATAACAAGTATTTCTGCAATAATACAGGCTTATGGCAGTTCGCTTGTCGGATTTGCAGCTACCGAAAATTATGTAGAAGTTTACAAGCATTTAATTGAAGAACAAGAAAATACGGAAGTATAGGAATAGATAAAAGAAAGAGGCGGAGCCGAAGGCTCCGCCTCTTCTTGTAATGTTATTGCGAAGATGTGCGTTTAACACGACTGTGGCAATCCATTTTATAAATTTTGTACTACAACATTACCTGTTATTAGATAAAGCCAAAATATTTTCAACAAATTTAATCTTGTCATTTTCTGAATGTCCGATTTTTGAATATTTATTATTTTGTATTCTTGCATCAAAATAAGCACTTATCATTTTTTCTTTTTGAGTCGTTGAAAAATCTTCCCAATAAGGAGTTTTTCTGATTTTATTTATAATTTCGTCTTCCAAATCTTCAAATTTGTTACTTTCAATATCCGAAGATAATTCGCTAATCGGTTTAGACATTGTGTTTGAATGTATTTCTTTTGGTTGAACAGTTATTTCTTGAGTGATTGGCTTTGAAATAAATTCAATATTCTGTTCGCTAAATTGTTTTTCAATATTTGTTTTTGTAAAAATATCCCTATTATCAAGTCTGTTTTTAAATCGTTCTGCTAATCCCATTTGTTTCCTCTATTGATTTAATATGTTTTCAAATTTCTTTACTAAATTTTGTTTATACAAATTGTCAGAAATATGTTGAGCCAAATCTCTGTAACTCTGTGCGATATTTGTATTTGCATTGATTGAACTTACCGGAACACCTTTGTTTATCGCGGTCATAAGTGCAAAATAGTTGTTTGGAATTTTCCAATAAACTGATTTTGACAAAACTTTTTCAACATCTTCTTCCTTGATTTCGTCATTTTCCATATAGCGGTTTACGACAATCTGAGTTTTATCTTTGTCATAACCGAGTTTTTCAAACAGTTCCAAACAGCGTTGAGTGTTGCGCAGTGCCGGAATATTTGCAACAGTTACCAACAAAATTAAATCTGAATTATCCAGTGCTGCAATATTTTTGCCGTCAAAACTTGCTTCCGCATCAACGATGATATAAGAAAAAGTTTCTTTAAGCGTGTTGAAAAGTTTTGTAATTTGTTTTGGCTGAATATTGTCTGCCTGTTTAAAATAAGGTGGGTCAGCCAAAATATATAAGCTTGAATTTTTGTATTTTTCCAATGTGCTTAACAAAAATGTTTCGTTAATTTTATCAATATTTTCAAGCATATAGGAAATATTAAAAGAAGGTTTTAGGTCTAAAAATGTTGTGATATCGCCCATTTGAAAGTTCATATCAATTAGGGCAACACTTTCTTTTGTTATTTTTGATAGTTCTAGTGCTAAATTCGTGGCAAGGGAGGTTTTTCCGATTCCGCCTTTATTTGAAAATACAGAAATTATTTTGCATTTGTTGTTTTTCTTTGGTTCTTCAAATTGCGAAATAATTTTGTTTAGTGCGTCAAAAAACTCATTTTTTAATATTGGAATTGGGACAAATTCTCTTGCTCCGGCGCGCATAATTCGTATAATCAAATCGACTGTCGGATTATCAGAAAGTGCTAGAATTTTGCAATTCGGACACTGTTGAGATACTTTTAATATCAAATCTAATTTTTCTTGTTTGTTGTCAGATAGGTCGACCCAAAATATTGATTTATCTTGCAATTCGGTTAGGGTTTCTAATATCAATTCAGGTTGAGTTGGACAATCCAGCAGATTGATATTGTCAAATTCGCTAACAAAAAGTTTTAGAACTTCGTTTGTTGAATATTCATCAGAGAGTATCAGTGCCGAAATTTTTTGCATTATAAATCCTTCCTTGATGGAATTATACCATGTTTAGAGGGCTTATGCAATTTCTCTCGCGCGGATGTTTAACTTCTGTAAAATAATAAACCCCATATAAGCGGATTTTGTTACCTGCTTGAGCTCGCAGGTGGGTGAGAACCCTGATTCATCCGTTTCCCACTGGCGATAAATTATCGGTGGGTATACTTCAAACATCGCGGAGTTGACTCTCCCTATTTATGTAAATGTAGGAACAAAATTAACGCCTATATAGGGTACTATTAATTGTAACTGTATTAATCCTTTTCGTCAAGTGGATTGTTGGTGGATGAAAAATAAAAAAGGTGGGTGAGTTAGTCCATCCAACTTTATAATGCGTCATTACGAGGAAAGTTTACTTGCAAATGTTTTATTGGTTTATACGGAGTGACGTGGTAATCCACAACACATTGGTCATAAATCAAGCACAGAGTGCATGAAAAAGACAGAACAAATGTCACCCTGAACAGCAGGAGCAGAGTGCGAAACGAAGTGGAGTCACGTTTTATGCGACTGCGGAGTTTCAGGGTCTCTAATAAAACGAATTAAGCATAAGACTAATATGTTATGTTTGAGATTCTGAATCAAGTTCAGAATGACAATGTTTACTTTGTTTGGTTATTCATGTAGGGTGGGCTCACTAGCCCACCTGATAATTTATTAATATCTAACGACATTGTTTTAATATGTCCAGTTAGAGATTCTGAATAGGATAAAATCTAAGCCAAACAAGTTGGCAAGATTTTTAATCCTTTCAGAATGACAAAATTTTAGTGCCAAAGCATATGGAGGTCGGCATTGCTATGCTGACAAATTTAAAATAAACTAATTCAGGGTGACTTGTTGTTTTCTTGCTATTCAGAATCAATGTTTATTTCACCTAATCATTAATCCTAGCCAAAGTCTCGTTTACGAACTTTTCGGCAGCATCCGCATCTGCTAGAGCTTTGTCAGCGGCACTTGTATCGGGAGCTTGCGGAACCATTCCTTGTGGAGATGGAATATATGTTCTTTTAGGTTCTAATTCTTGATTTTCCTTTTTCTCTGTTTTCGGAGCTGTTGTGTTACCTTTTGCAGCATTTCTGATTAGATTTGTGTCGCTTTCTGCTCCGTTGCCGTTAAAATTAGGCTTTGTACCATTTGTTTTTGTTTCAGGTTTATTCAACACAACCGGTTCAGGAGACGGAATATATGTTCTTACCGGTTTGTTTGCTTGAGTTTTATTTAAAGATGGAATTGTTGTGTTCCCTGTAGTTCTTCTGATTAAGTTCGTATCACCGGCTTTTTGAGTTGCTGCGTTTGCGACAATTGCTTGTGCTACTTGTTGTTGAGGTGTAGCTTGCGGTTTTGTGGACTCTTTAGCTTTTGGTTGTTCTTCTTCCTTGTCTTCATCAAGAACAGATTTTGTCGGTCTGCCAAAGATTGCGTGCATTGATTTTGTAGCAGCTTTTGCCAAGAATGGTGAAACTACCATCAATGGAATTGCAATTCTCATTGGAATACCAATGATGTTGCCATTTGCAAGTTTTCTGAACAAATTCATATTCAATTTGTTTGGAGATTTGTATGATGCGATTCTTTCGTTACCAATATTGATGAATCTGCCAAGTCTGTTTAATATTTTTACAAATGGATTTTTGATATTCTTGTAACCAAGTCTATTAATTAAAGCTTTATATGCTTTACCATAAGCTTTTTTATCTTTATATTTACCTTTGGCTACATTATTGTTGAAAACTTCACGAGCTTTTCTAAATGCATCAATTGCTTTTTGGTCTTTTAGTCCTGCATATTTGAAACCGCCAAGTTTGTGCATTGCAATATAGCCGACAGGTAGAGCAATAAAGTATGTTAAATCGTTTACAAACCTTTCGGCAAATGTCTTAGTTTTTTCGCCTTTTGGTGCGGTGATTGTGTGATACAACATATCAGCAAGGAATGTTGCTTGAATTGCAGCACCCAATTTGCCGCCTGCCCATCTGTTTGTTGCACCTTCAACTAACCAGCTCAACCCTTTAGGTAAAGATTTACCGATTCTTGTGTGGTTACCGTTACCAAATGTAGCTAAATATCTGTTTAATACTTCTTTGAATTTTACAGGTCTGCCAAATAAGTTATTTTTTAATTTTGCAAAAAATCCACCTTGACTACGCCAAATTGAAACTTGCCAATCTGGATGATGTTTGCTTAGATGTTCAAGAACTTGCATTGCTTTTTTAGGGTCTTTGTCTGCATTTTTTAAAAATGCTTCATAGTCTCTGCGACCTTTTAGCCCCATTCCTTTTGCTTTAAGGTGTTGAGCTAAATTTTGAAGAGTTTTTATGCCTAAAGGTTTTTGTGCAAGTTTTTCTACTAATTTTGAATCAGCACCAAGAAGAGCTAATTCTTTTTTCTGTAAAGCAAGAGTTTTTTCTGTAGCTGTTAAGCCTTTAAGAGTTTGCGCAAATGCATTAATCTCTTTTTGAGACAAGCCGTATTGTTCTAATTTTTGAACATTGTTACTTTTGGCAATAGGTTTGAAAAATTCTTCAAAAATGTGTTTTCCTTCATTCGAGATATACATTTTTGTACCTTCCCCTTGGTCTCTAACCCATTTCCAATCGGCTTGTGTTGAGAAGTTTCTTATAGTGTTCCAAAATTGACTTTTAATTGCCCATTTTGCGGTTTTTTGGTCAATTATGCGTAAACCTGATTCAATTTTGCGCCCAAGCCAAGTTTTTGTAGCAAATTTGTCGCCTAAATTACCCAGTCTGCCCGGAATTGATTTAAGGTAGTCTCCATTACTTTTTTTGTTAAAGTAATCCATACCTTGAGAAATTCCATACCAAGATGCCACAGTCAATGCAGCTTTTGCTCTAGGGTCTGCATCTTCAGAGGCTTTCACTCTGTTTGCAAGATATGAATTATCGACAGATTTTTTAATATTTTCGGCTTCAACGCTAGGTGTAATCCCTTGCAATGCAGGTGATTGACCTTGTTGAAAGTTTACTGGTTTTACTTGCAAGCTTGGTATATTTAAACCGTTTATTTGTTCAGACATGATATTCCTTTTTTCCCTTACAAGTATATAAAAACATTACAATTTCATTATTTGCTAATATCTTTCAAATTTATACTAAATGTAACGAAATGTAACAGATAATATAAAAACTGAAATTAAATAAATAGTATATACTTTATATATATGTAAGAAATGAATAACAAATAAGAAAAGAGAGATAACGATTATGGCTTTAAAGAATTTGAAAAAGATTGACAAAAAATTGCAAGACATCTATAAAGACCAAGTAACAACAACAGTTGCAGTTGCACCTCAACCGTTTGTTGATAAGTCAGAATTGTTGTTTCAGCAAATGAATTTTATTGCAGCATATAACAAACAATTGTTGCATATAGCATAAGTTTTTTAACTCCAATTTAATTTTTCCCCTACAAATTTTATCCCTGATTTCATTTGAAATCAGGTTTTCTTTTTGTTGGTTGTTGGCTGATATTGTCGGCATAGCAATACAATTCAGAATTGAGTATAATATAAGTTTAAACTATTATATTATCCGAGACAAATACAGATAAATTTTTGCTAATATAAATTTTTGTCCTAACTTGATTTTAGTTTTTGTCATTGTATTTTAATAATTTTGGTCTTTGTTTTGTAAATTTGAGTTTTAACTTAAAATTAATAAAATAAAGGAGATGCCAATGACATCTCCTTTATGGCTCCCCAGGCTGGACTCGAACCAGCAACCCTTCGATTAACAGTCGAATGCTCCGCCATTGAGCTACTGAGGATTATGTAATTAGTCTATAACAAAAAAAATATATTGTAAAGCCCTTTTTTAAAAATTTTTCTCAGGCAATTGAGATTTTCGTTTTATATGCTAATATATCAATGAATTAGGCGATATTGAAAGGAGTGATATATATGACTAATCCGGTTTTAAGAGAGGCTGTTTTGAAGTCTTCTTCATTTAATTCACTAGATAGTGAACATGCCATGACAATAAATGGCACAATCATAAAAACATGTGTTCTTGGAGTCTTGATGGCAGTCACTTTTGCATACACTTGGTATTTGACATTAACAGGATTTGCGGATAAAGCTATCATGTTAGGTCAAGGAGGTTCTATTGTTGGACTTATTCTTGCAATAATCATTTGTTTTGCTCCTAAAAACAAATTTCTAATCCTTACGACTTCATTATATGCGATGTGCGAAGGTTTATTCCTCGGATGGATTTCAGCCATGTTTAACAAAGTTTACCCTGGGATTGCCTCTCAAGCAGCAATGGGCACAATGTTTGCTCTATTTGGCATGTTTATTTTATACAAATCAAAACTTGTTAAATGTACCGACAAATTCAGAATGGTGATTTTTAACTCAACACTTGCAATTGCAGGAATTTATTTATTACAATTCATTTTGAGTTTCTTTAACATTTCTATTCCGCAAATTTTTTCAAACAGTTTAATTGGTATAGGTTTTAGCCTTGTATGTGTTACTGTCGCCTCATTTAACTTGATTATTGATTTTGACAGTATTGAGCGTTTTCAAGGGCAAGTTAGCAAAGATTATGAGTGGTACTTCGGATTTTCTTTGATGATTACAATTGTTTGGATGTACATTGAAATACTTCAACTACTTGCTAAATTTCAAAGCAGAAACAACTAAATTAATAAAAAACATATAACTTACCAAAGGGACTGTTTTCAAACAGTCCTTTTATTTTGCCTATTCATCTAGTACAAATGGAGGAGATTTTGTTCCATGTTCTAAAGATATAAAATTCACGCACGACATGACATGTAAATCTATATATTATATTGGAGCTTCAAAATGTCAGAACAAGTTTTAATGCCGATGATAGGAACAGGCAGCATAGAAAATAAAGAAAGAGCAAAAGATTCATTAGAAAAAGCAAGACTTGCTCACGAAAAATATTTAATCGGTCAACGTAATACAGATTTGCAAGAGGCGATGGAACATTATGTTGATGCGGTAAAATACGACCCTACAATACCTGAAACTTATTATCGTTTGGCAGCTTTGATGTGGGAACAAGGACAAATTAGCGTCAATACGGCAATTGAACAATGCAAAACCGCAATTTCACTTTCTCCAAATAATAAAGATGCACACCTTTACACAGGATATTTTATGCAATTGGCTCAAGATTTTCAGGCTGCTGAAAAAGAGTTCAAATCTGCAATCAAAATGAATCCGTTAAGTTCAGGTCGTCCGAGAATGATTCTTTCTCAGTCTTTATTACAGAAAATCAATTCTCAAAACGGAACATACAAAGACTACCTCGGATTTGTGTACTATTTCTTGACAGGTAGTGTAATGTTGGCATGGGACAGACCGACAATGAAAATGTTTAGCAAAAACATGGCTAATGATGTTTCAGTATTTTCATACAACACTGTAGGTAAATTCTTTGAACACTTCAAAATGTATGATTCTGCCGAAAAATTATACAAAAAAGCTGTAGAAAATACTACTCACAGTGAATATTTCTACAACAAAATCGGAGATATTGCGCTCAAAAACAAAGATATCGAAACAACTGTAGATTGCTACAGAAAAGTTCTTGAAGCTAATCCGATGAATCGTGAAATTTTAGTCAAGTTAGCGACAATTATGCAGACTTATTTCCCTGAAAACACGGATGAGGCAATCGATTGCTATGAAAAGCTATTAGAATTTGATATTGATACTGCTCAAATTTATTATGAATTGGGGCACTTATACATGGCAAAAGAAGACAAATTAAATTCTGTCAGTGCATTCAAATTGGCAGTAGAGAGAGAACCTGAAAATCCGTTTTTCAACAACTCTTTGGGTTATGCTTATGCTAAAGCAGAATTGTATGATGATGCAATTGAACACTACCAAAAAGCCATCTCAATAAACCCTGATGCCGAATGGACATCAATTGTTTGTCAGGCACTCGGTTCAATTTATGCTGAAAACAAAGGTAACATTGAGGCGGCTGTATCAACCTACCAAGCCGGTATAATTCTTGACCCTAAAAACTACGATTTATACATTGCATTAGGCGATATTTATATGGCAGATTATGATTTAGACAAGGCAATCAGAGCTTATTGCGATGCCATAACACTTGACCCTGATGATTTTAGAGCATATTCAAAAGTCGGAATTGCACTATGGGAAAAAGATTATCTTGAAGAGGCACTTGTTGCATACCATAAAGCCGTAGAATTAAAGCCTGACAATGAATATGCGCAAAACAATTTAGGTATTCTTTATCTTGACGGATTGATGGATGCTGAAGAGGCTTTGGAATATTTTGAAGAGGCAATTGCGCTAAATCCTAATTACACATTGGCATATTTTAATGCAGGACGTGCAAGTCAAGAAATGGGATTTACAAATGATGCGGCGCATTATTACCAAATGGCAATCGATTTAAACAGATTGACAGAAGAATTGGAAGAAGAAGATATTCAAGCAAGACTTCACAGTTTGTTTGAATTGTAAGGATATATAACGAAGAGGTATTTGAGGTGTTCTATAATTAGAACACCATTTTTTTGATAAATAGGAACGCCCTTGAAACAAGTTCAACATGACACTTTTTCCCTCGCCCCTTGAGGGACACTAGCCGAACCAACGAGCAATGCGAGTTGAGTGAGACTGCGTGCCGTATGGCTGAGGGCTAGGGTGAGGGTTTTTCTATTTTTTTCATGCACTCCGTGCAGGGGTGCTTTTGGTGGCAAAAGCACCGCAAAACCACCGACACGCCAACGTTCACATCAAACTAAAAACTCGTA
>DHMN01000044.1:0-2636 GCA_002405805.1 Cyanobacteria bacterium UBA4641
TCAAAACCTTTGGAAGTTCAAATCAGAACTTGGGAAATGCACCAAATCGCCGAATATGGTGTTGCTGCACACTGGAGATACAAGGAAAAAGGTTCTCAAAAGGCTGATAACGCATCAGATTTAAAATTCTCTTGGATGCACAAACTTGTTGAATACGACAAAGAAATGAAAAATGCTGAGGACTACGTAAAGAGCGTAAAACTTGACCTATTCTCAGACCAAGTATTTGCATTCACCCCTGGGGGCGATGTTTTAGATTTACCAAAAGATGCCACACCAGTTGACTTTTCATACCGTATTCACTCAGATGTCGGACACAAAACTGTTGGCGCTTTGGTAAACGGCAGAATCGTTCCACTGAATACAAAACTTAAAAACGGCGATATTGTTGAAATTTTAACCTCAAAAACACCATCTCCGCGTCTTGATTGGTTGACATTTGTCGTTACAAAACAAGCGTCTCAAAAAATCAAACAATGGTTTAAGAAAAATAATAGAGAAGAACACGTTAAACTCGGCAAATCTAACCTTGAACACGAATTAACCAAAGCTGTATTTGATGAATATATCAAAAACGGTGAGTTTGACAAAGTTGCCAAACAGATGAACTACCAAACAGCAGAAGACTTGTTCGCTGCAGTGGGGTACGGTGAAACCACAGGTAACAAGGTTTTAAACAAATTAAAAAGACCTGTTGAGAAAAAACCGGAAGATGCATTCCATTCTTCAACCAGAAAAGGCCCTAAAAAAGACATTGAAGGTTTAGAAGATTTGATGTACTCATTTGCAATGTGTTGTTCCCCAATTCCTGGAGAACCTATTGTCGGTGTTGTAACTCGTTCTAAAGGCGTTTCTGTTCACCGTGCGGACTGTAAAACCCTTGAAACAATTCCACCTGAACGCTTGATGCAAATCAAATGGGCAGGAGTAAATACAAACAAAACTTACAACACAACAATAAGAATTGAAACAGCCGAGAAATTAGGATTGTTGAAAGACGTAATTTCTGCAGTTTCCGATAACAATACAAATATTGTAAACGCTAATATTAAAACCAAAAATCACGTCGGCATAATTGAAATCGGCTTGGAATTGGATAATATTGATACATTAAAAAAAGTTATTGCATGTATTCAATCTTTACCTGATGTGTATAGCGTGAAACGTATTCAAACATCATCAAGTATGTTGAGGAAAAATTCACCGCAAAAATCCGGCAAAGGTTTCAAACAGAAACGTCACGATAATAACAAAACTAAAGAGAAATAAAGGAGAGCTTTAATATGGTAATTCCGACAATTACAGCAGAAAACGCGTGGAAAATATATTATTATATCGCGATATTTTCAACAATATTATTCGTTTTGAAATTACTTTTATTTTCAATTGTCGGAGGCGACAGCGAAGTTTCAGCCGATTTCAACACTGAAACAGACACGGATTGCTCATTCAATTTTCTATCAATTCAATCAATAATTGCATTTTTTATGGGCTTTGGCTGGATGGGCTATGCAGGATTGCAACAATTTGCTTTTCACCATTTAGTAAATGCTTTAAGCGCTATTGGTGTTGGCTTGATTTTTATGTTCACGACGGCATTTTTGATGTTTTTAACAAAAAAATTAGAAAAAAATGTTAAAAAAGATAAAACAAAAGCCATCAACCACACAGGTAAAGCTTACACAAATTTTGCACCACATTCTAACGGTCAAATAGAAATCGAAATAAACGGACAACTTTCTATAGAAAACGCGTTTAACGATTCAGATGAAGAAATTAAGGCTTTTGAAATTGTAAAAGTTACAAAAGTCGGAGATAATTTGTTATATATAACTAAACAGTAGCAGATAAAAGGAGAAAAACATGTTTGGATTAATGATTGCAGGCGCTTTAGTCTTGATTTCAATATTTGTTTTTATTGCAAATCAATACAAAAGATGTCCTTCTAACAAAATTATCGTAGTTTACGGTAAAACAGGCGGAGAAAAAACAGCAAAATGTGTGCACGGCGGTGGTACATTTATTATTCCACTAATTCAGGATTATGGGGTATTATCACTTGAACCGATGACAACAGATATTGATTTGAGAGGGGCACTTTCAAAAGGTAATATCCGTGTTGCAGTACCTTCAACATTTACTTTTGGTATTTCAACCGACCCTAAAATTATGATTAACGCTGCTGAACGTTTGTTAGGTTTAACTAAAAACGACGTAATTACACAAGCAAGCGACATCATCCTTGGTCAATTACGTTTGGCAATTGCAACTTTGACAATTGAAGAAATTAACCAAGACAGAGAAAAATTCTTGGAACAAATTAACGCAAACGTAAACACTGAGCTTAACAAAATCGGTCTTGAAATTATCAACGTAAACATCAAAGATATCACAGATGAATCAGGATATATCGATGCTATCGGTAAAAAAGCAGCTGCTGAGGCTATCAACAAAGCTAAAGTTGAAGTTGCACAACAAGAAAAACTTGGTGCTGTCGGTGAGGCATCAGCAAACAAAGAAAAAGAAGTTCAAGTTGCAGAACAATCTGCTCAAACTCAAATCGGTAAAACTAACGCCGAAAAAGAACAACGTATCAAAACTGCTGAACTTGAGGCTCAAGCAGTTGAAGGTGAAAA
>DHMN01000044.1:2695-2853 GCA_002405805.1 Cyanobacteria bacterium UBA4641
GCAAATATTGCAGAATACAACGCTACATTATCAGTTAAACAGGCTGATGCGTATAGAGAAGGTGAAGTTGCAAAAGCAAACGCACAAAGAGATGTATTGTTAGCCCAAAAAGAACAAGAAGAGGCTAAATTAAAGAAAGAAGAACTTGCAAGACAAGA
>DHMN01000064.1 GCA_002405805.1 Cyanobacteria bacterium UBA4641
TAGAAATAGAGGTGATGGCTAAAAAGTCCAAAAAGGGAAAAGAGATTATTGAGGTTTCGAAGGTATTAGACTGGAGATTAGGGATATTTTATAAATAATTAGTTTACATCTAAGAAAAGTTTTGTATATCTAGTTTATTGTGGGAGTTTAAGTTAAAAGACTTAAAAGAAGAGAGTAAAAGGATAGTTGTAAACTTTAATGGCTCGTACTTGCATAAGTAGGGGCTTTTTTATATGATAATTTCATTATGGAAGAGTTAGAAGTTAAAAAAGTTATAGCATTGATGTCTGGTACATCTTGTGACAGTATTGATGCTGGTTTGTGTGAAGTTTATCCGGATATGACAGTTAAATTAATCCAAGGAATAAATTACAAATACCCAGAACATATTAGGGCAAAAATTTTTCAATTATTTCGTGGTGAAGCATCTGTTAGAGATATTTGTCAAATGAATTTTGCAATCGGAAAATGTTTTGCTGATGCGTGCAAAGTTTTGATTTCTGAATTCGGCAAGCCAGATTTTATTTCAAGCCATGGGCAAACTATTTATCATTATCCTTTTGATGAAAAAATTGATGGGATAAATTTGAAAAGCACATTACAAATTGGAGAAAGTTCTGTTATTGCACAAGAAACTGGTTGTTTAACTATTTCAAATTTTAGAGAAGCTGATATGGCACAAGGCGGACAGGGAGCGCCTTTGGTTTGTTTTGCTGATGAAAAATGGTTTAAAAATAAAGGTAAAAATTTTGCTATTCAAAATATTGGTGGAATTTCTAACGTAACTGTTGTTTCAAAAGATTTTGATACTTTTGGCTTTGATACGGGGTTAGGAAATATTATGATTGACTACTGCATGAATAAGTATTTTTCACTTCCGTATGATAAAGATGGGGAGATTGCAAAAGAGGGAACAATTTCTGATAGTTGGCTTGAATGTTTGTTGCAAGATGAATATTATTTTATGGATCCTCCAAAATCAACAGGGAGAGAATATTTTTCTCCAAAATATATTGAGAATGCTCTTAAATTTGCTCCTCAAAATCCAAAAGATATTATTGCAACTGTTACGGCTCTTACGGCAAAAACTATTGCAAATTCTTATGAAAGATTTATTTATCCAAATGTTGGAATTCATGAAGCGGTAATTTGCGGAGGAGGAGCTTATAACAAAACATTGATGAAATATTTACGAACTTATCTTCCATCCTATATTGATTTAAAAACTTGTGAAGATTATGGAATTTCTAATAATTTTAAAGAAGTTATGGCATTTGCATTGCTTGGATATTGTACTTATTATGGAATTCCAAACAATTTACCTTGTTGTACAGGAGCTAAGAAAAGAGTTGTTATGGGAAAATTAACATATTAATTTTACTTATTTTACTAGCTAAAATTATCTGTTTGTTATAATATTATTAGGCTATAAAAACACAAGGATATAAATATATGAAATACTCCAAATTTTCAGCGGTTATAATCGGAAGCGGAATTGCAGGCTTGTACGCTGCATTAAAGATTGAACAGCAATTAGACTTACCTGATGGAGTTTTGTTGATTACAAAATCTCAACTTGGTGAAAGTAATTCTTATTACGCACAAGGTGGTATGGTTGCCGTATTAAAAGACAATAAAAACGACTCGGTTGAATCTCACGTGACAGATACAATCAGAGCGGGTGCAGGTTTGAGCGAAATCAACACAATTAAATTTATCAGTGAAAATTCGGATAAAGTTGTGCGCGATTTGTTGAAGTTCGGAGTTGAATTTGATAGAGACGAAAACGGAAACTTTACACTGACCAAAGAGGCTGCTCACAGTGTGCGCAGAATTTTACATTCAGGTGGAGATGCAACAGGACGAGAAATCGAAATTGCATTATGTGCTGCCGTAAAAAATAACCAAAATATCAAAGTTTATGAAAATACCGATGCGGTTGATTTGTTGGTGAATAATTCTGAGTGTGGCGGAGTTATTGTTTATCATTCTCAAGATGATGAATATGAAACAATTAATTCTCATTGCTTAATTTTGGCAACAGGCGGAATCGGTCAACTTTACAAATACACAACAAACCCATCAGGTGCGACAGGAGACGGTTTTGCTCTAGCTTATCGTGCCGGTGCGGTTTTGCAGGATATGGAGTTTGTTCAATTCCACCCAACAGCTTTAGCAATTGATGATAAGGTTAATCATAACAGATTCTTGATTAGTGAGGCTGTGCGTGGTGAAGGTGCAAAACTTTGTGACAAATCAGGACATCAATATATGGCAAAATATCATGAGAAAAAAGAACTTGCTCCGCGTGATATCGTTGCTCGTGCAAATTATTGTGAAATGCGCGATAGCAATGTTCCAAATGTTTATCTTGATGCAACAGTTATCGGAAAAGAAAAGTTGGCAAAAAGATTCCCTACAATCGGTAAAAAATGTATGGAATCAAACATTGATATCTCAAAAGATTTAATCCCTGTTGCGCCTGCAGCACACTATTTTATGGGCGGAGTTAAAACTAATTTGAAAGGTGAAACTTCGATAAAAGGGCTTTATGCAATTGGTGAAGTTTCTTCAACCGGTTTGCATGGGGCAAACCGATTAGCAAGTAATTCACTTTTAGAATGTGTAGTTTGTGCTTATGAGGCATCTGAATTTCTAAAAAATAAAGACTTATCTTTTGAAAATGTTGATGATAAAAAATTTGAAAATATTATCTCAAAATATGATGAAAAATGTGATTTTTCAAAAGTGGATATCGCAAGTTTGAAATCGAAACTTCAAAATACAATGTGGGATAATGTAGGAATTTATCGTGATGAAAAATCCTTGAAACAAGCTTTGGCTGATATTGAACAATTGAGAAAAGAATTTCATCGCGCTTATAAATGCCAATCAAAAGATGAATACGAATTTAGAAATATGTTGATAACCGCAAGTTTGATTGTAAAATCTGCACTAAACCGCAAGGAATCAAGAGGTGCTCATTACCGTACAGATTACCTTGAAACAAGTGAGGATTGTGAACACAGCTTGATAATGAAAGAAAAAGGAGAAGTAAGTTTTGCTAAGTAATTTTTATGTAGAAGACCATGTTAAATCTGCTTTGATGGAAGATATCGGATTTGGCGATGTTACAACCGAAAGTATTGTAGGCGAAGATAAAATTTTTACGGCATCTTTGGTTTCTCGCTGCGAAGGTATTATTTGCGGTCTTGAAGTTTTTAAGACTGTGTTTAGGGTTTTGTCAGACAAAGTTCAAGTTGATTTGCATTTTAAAGATGGGGACAAAATAAAAAAAGGTGATGTACTTGCAACTCTTCATGGTGCAGGAAAATATTTGTTGCTTGGTGAAAGAGTTTCTCTAAATTATATTCAAAGAATGAGCGGTATCGCGACAGAAACTCACAAATATCAACAAGCAATCGGTGATTTGCCTTGCAAAATCGTTGATACAAGAAAAACCACTCCAAACTTTAGAGCGTTTGAAAAATATTCAGTAAAAGTTGGTGGTGGAGCATTGCACAGATTTAATCTTTCTGATTGTGCGATGATTAAAGATAACCACATTCAGGTTGCAGGTTCTGTGACAAATGCTGTAAAAATGGTTAAGGCGAATTTGTCACACGCTCATAAGGTTGAACTTGAGTGTGATACAATTGACCAAATAAAAGAGGCTTTGCCTTTTGGTGTTGATATTATTATGCTTGATAATATGTCACTGGATGAAATGAAAGAGGCAGTTAAATTGATTGACCATCGCGCAATTGTTGAGGCTAGTGGAAATGTTCGATTGGAGACAGTTCGTGCGATTGCAGAATGTGGTGTTGATATAATTTCATCAAGTGCAATTGTTGCCAAAGCTCCAACCCTTGATATAGCTTTAGATATGTAAGTCAGAAGGCAAGATGGCAAGATGTCTGGAGGTCAAGCAATTTAAGTTTTAGTGTATTGCAATAAAAGACAATGTCATTCTGAAAGCTTAGAAAATTTATGTGAACATTGTGAGCATAAAATTTTCTTGCTATTCAGAATCTATCAATGTTGATTACTAAAAAATACTGTCACCCTGAACTGACTAGAATCAAATGGATAGACCCTGAATCAAGTTCAGGGTGACATAGTTCGTTCAAAAAAATCATGTCATTACGAGGAGAATTGTTTTACAAATAGAAAAATAGACTATACAGCGCGAGTAATCCCCTGCAAGTCTTGTTTTCGTAATGACGTATAATAAAGTAGAATGACACATGTTCCTTCTCCCACAAGGGGTGAGGGAGTTTTAAGTCATTCCGAACTTTTTTCGGAATCTCAAATTGAACAAATTATACTAAGACAAATATGTACAGTTAGAGATTCTGAATAGGATAAAATCTACGTTGCTATGCAACTTGATTTTTAATCCTTTCAGAATGACAAAAATTTAATCTCTAAGCGTATGTAGGTTGGCTTTACCAAGCCGACAATGGAACCAAGCTTTCATCATCACAAAACTTCACAAATTAGCAATTTTAGTGTGAAAAATACCTTTATTCTCATGTAACAAAGGGGATTTTATAATGGGGATTGTTTTGGTAACACTTCAAATTCTAGCTATTGGCGAAATTTCTAAAGAATTATTTGCGCGTGCTTTGTAATTATTTTTTCACAAGTGCAGGGCGCGTTACGCTCAAAACTGTTTCATTTGGAATGTAAAAATCTTTGATACCATAATTTGCGTTGATGAACAAAAATTCTAACGTTTCACCGCTTTTTACGCCCAAAATATCAAACGGAATTTTTAAATCCAAAACTTCGTCATACACGGTTTCGATTGATTTGGACATCTCAAGAACCCACATATCCCCTGGGATAGCTTTGATTATTCTGAGTAGTTGCAATTTGTCGTTCCTGATTGCAATTTGGATTTCGTTGTGGAATTTTTCCATTGATACAGGTGCAATATTTTTCGTTTTGTTGATTAATCTAACAGGTGACAAATCCTGTCTGTGACTTGCTTTTCGTGTATAAATATACATTTGGTACGTTCTTTTAGAAAGTTCCGAATTTTCTTTAATATATTTGTTCAAATGGAATTTTAAGTAGAAATTGTTTTGGTCGTTTCCAAATCGAATTTTGTCAAACAATTTTGATTCGCGCAAAACAGGACCGTCAGGGATTTCAATATATCCTGCATTGTTCCAAACATCGTTTTCATCGACTACATTTTTACCGTCAATGTTTGGCGTAATCAATGATTTTGGATATTTGGAAGGTTTAGATGTCGAAATATCTGATAATGGGTCATCAAGATATTTGGGAGTATCTAAATCTAGGTATCTATAGACATTTTTCAAGTGAGTTCTAAATAAGAAGTCAAAAATATTGTCTCGTCCCGAGTCGTTTGGCTCACCATACCACCAAAACCAGTCACTGCCTTCACAAATAAATAACTCTCTGCGCGCAAGTTCAATATTTGGATTTAGCGGTTCGCGTTTTACAAAGTCCGCAAAATCTTGTCTTACTCGTTTCAAATATGTCCAGGCGATATCTTTTACAGGCTCATCAATCCATAATTTGAAATTTCTGTTTATCCAAGAACCTGATGCGATTTTAGGCAAAAGTTTGTCTTCTTTTGTCTTTTCTAAGTAATCGCTTAACAAAACCGTTTCGAGTGAATCATCTTCTGTAATAAGGGTGTACAAAGTTTTCAAGAATGATGCACCGTCTTCAAGGTAATTTTCCCAACAATTTTCACCATCTAACGCGATAGTCAAAAGGTGCTCATTATCAGGGGATGATAAAATTTTGCTTTGCAAAACCTTGATTCTGTCATACAAATCATTTGCTGTTGCAATCGGATTGTGGTTTTGGTATTCAAACCCAATCAAATTAGGAATTGTAGACTCTCTGAATACCATTTTGATATCAGATGTGCTTGTTTTATATTTGTAGGTTTTTAACAAGTGATAAGGCTCTTTGATGTAACCTTTGAAATCGTGTTCAAATTCAAAATTAATAGAATTTGCAAGAATACCTTCATCAGATAGTGACCACTCAACCCCTAAACTGCTAAGCATTTCAAGCGTTTTTGCACTTACACATTGTTCTGATGGCCAAACACCGCGCGGACGTTTCCCAAAAACTTCTTCAATGCGGTCAAGTGCCATTTTTGTTTGCATTTTTGCATCTAAATCTGTTTTTAAGTCCTGCAAATCATTAGCCGGAGATGCATTTTTTTTGATATTTTTATAATCAAGTAATATCGGCAAAATCGGATGATAATAAGGACTTGTGGTGATTTCGATTTTGTTTTTTTCGATTAATTTTCTAATTGTCGGAATAATTTTTTTGATAATATCACGTTGAATTTGGATGATTTCAATTCTGTCTTCAAGTGTGTAATCTTTTCCTTTTTTAACCAATTTCTTCAGTTCGGAATTGGAAGTTTTGAATGATGGGTCAATCCAAGCCAAATTAAATAATGCCATCAAATCAGCGTATTCTTGGTTAGAAAATATTGATGTATCTTCTGTGCCTGATGCTTGTACAATTTGATATAACCTGTGATATTCAGGGTTTGCGAGAATCATTGTTTGATAATTTGCATCAAAAAAATTGTTTAAAATAAAGATTTTATCTTCATTTGTCAGCTCATCTTGCGGTGTGATAGTCAATCTTGAATGGATGTCGTGGGCTTCGTTTTCGCCGTAATTGATAATCGCGTTTATCAATACCGGAACAAAGTTAAAGTTTAGTTTTAACTTGTCGAATTTTTTCGCCCATAATGCCATATCAAGGTAGTCTTTTACTGCGTGAAGTCTTACCCAAGGCATCAAAAAATCTCCGGTTGGGGACAATTGATAAACCGGTTGGTGCATGTGCCAGTAAAAAGCTATTGATAATTTTTTTGAATGACTAATCATAGATTCTTAACCCTTATATTTATATTGTATCATTGAAATATTCAGAAACAAGATGGCAAAATATCTGCATATTTCTTGTCTTTGGCGGTTTCTGTTACACTTAGTTACATAAAATAACCCTGTTTTTCATGTTTTTGCTATACTATTAGTAGAATTTGGTTGGAATTACCCCAAATTGGGAACTTGACCTTTTTATAAGTTGAAAGGATTAACTAAGAGATGAAGAAATTTATGACATTTTTGACAGCACTTTTATTCAGTGTTCAGAGTGCTAACGCTATGAATTTAGATGCGTTTATGGACAAACATATTGCACCTGTTTCCAATGCTGTCGCGGATATAATTTTTTATCCCATAAAAATTTTCGGTGCAGAAATTCCGATAATTATTTTTTGGATTTTAATTGCAGGTTTGTTCTTCACCATATATTTGAAAGGTATTCCTATCTGGGGTTTTGGGCATTCTCTACATAGTATCTTTAAACCAAGCAAAGAACAAGGCGCAAACGATGACGGCAGTGGTGAAGTTTCATCATTCCAAGCATTGATGACAGCGTTATCAGGTACTATCGGTATGGGAAGTATTGCAGGTGTTGCAATTGCTATTTCAATGGGTGGACCGGGAGCTGCTTTTTGGGTAATCGTTGGTTCAATCTTGGGTATGTCTTTAAAATTTGTTGAGGCTGCTTTGGCTGTAAAATACAGAAGATTCAACTTAGACGGTACAATTTCAGGCGGACCTATGCACTATATGGCACACGGTTTGACTCGCAAAAAGTTGAGATGGTTAGGGCAACCTTTGGCTGTGATTTTTGCGGTACTTTGTATTTGTGGTGGTATTACAGGCGGTAATATGATTCAAATCAACCAAGCTGCTCACCAGTTCATCAATGTTACAGGTGGTGAACACAGTGTATTGGCTCACTTCCACTGGGTTATCGGTTTGTTGATGGCTATTGTTGTGGGTATGATTATTATCGGTGGTATCAAAGGTATTGTTAAGGTTACCGAAAAAATCGTTCCTTTGAAAATTTTTGTATATTTATTCTCAGCATTGGCTGTAATTTTATTTAATATTAAAGCATTGCCTCACGCATGTATGATTATTGTCAAAGAGGCATTTCACCCTGAATCAATTTATGGTGGTATGTTTGTTGCAATGATTATGGGCTTGAGACGTTCAGTTCAAACGAATGAGGCTGGTACTGGTTCTGCACCTATTGCTTATGCAACAGTAAAAACTCACGAACCTATTTCACAAGGTTTTGTTTCTTTGATGGAACCGTTTATGACAGGTTTTATGTGTACTTTGACTGCGGTAACTATTGTTATCACAGGTGTTTATAAAGATTTTGCAGGTTCAACATCAGGTGTTGAAATGACATCAAGTGCAATTCAATCAGTAATCCCATTTTTCCCTAAATTGTTAGCTGCAATTGTTTTACTTTATGCATTATCAACATTGCTAGCTTGGGCATATTACGGACAAAAATCTTGGAACTACTTGGTTGGTGAAGGTAAGAAAAGAACTTTGACTTTTCAATTTATGTATTGCGCATTTATCGTAATCGGTTCAGTTATGAATGTAACATCTGTTATCAATATCACTGATGCAATGATGATTGCAATGTCTGTTCCAAATATCATAGCAATGTATATCTTGGCTCCTGAAGTTAAGAAAGATTTGAAAGCATATTGCCAAAGATATAAAGTTGGTAAATTGGTAAATAAAGCGTGGATTGCAGAGGCTGAACAAGAAATGGTATCATCACCGCTTGTAGCAGAAGAAGTTTCAATGGAGGCTAAATAATTATGTCAGACCAAATTATTGTAACTGTTTCAGGTATAGACAAAGTTGGTATCGTAGCAAAAGTTACGACTGTACTTGCGCAAAACGAAGTTAATATCGAAGATATCAAACAAACTCTTATGCAAGGTCATTTTGTAATGTTTATGCTTTGTGATATCGAAAAATCTAAATATTCATTCAAGCAAATCAAAGAATCTTTGGTTAAATGCGGTGAAGAAATGGGCATGGAAATTTGGGTTCAGAAAAAAGAAATTGTAGATAATATGCACAAAATTTAGGTTAAAAATAAGGTTTTATAATGAAGACAGACTTATTTTGAGTCTGTCTTTTTTCAAGGGACAAAAAATATTTTTACGGGGTTTATTATAACAGGAGGTCTCAAATGAATATAAATTCAGTATCAACAAATAACTACAACAACTATAATTCTGTGAAATTCACAGGTCGAACTCGCACAGAGGCGCTGATGGAAAATGTATTGGCTGAAAATGGTATTTCCATAAAATCTTCAAATTTGGTGAAAAAATTGAGTCACTTGATTGAAGAAGAATGGGCAACAAAACGAAAAAAAGGGGATGTCATGGACGTTCCTAAATATATTGTTGCAGGACGTGATGGCAATTTGGTTACAATGAAACCTGTTTATCATCAGTATAAAAATTCAATTTTGCTGGAAGTTGAAGGGGATAAATATATTGATAGAATTTTAATCAATCGCCAAAAACCTTCTGATTATACGTATGAACGAGCAACTATCACTCCTTATGGCAGCGCATCTAGTAGAACTTATGATTCTATGCGTGACAAAGACCAAAAAATTGAATCGCGTGTTAATAATTATATTGATAGGTATATTACAAGTTTATTTAAACGTGATGATATCAAATTGAAAAATAAATATATTGGAATTGATTAGATTTGATGAATATTGTAGAAAGTATAGTGGTGGGCAGATTTCATTTTGCCCACCATATTTTTTTATTAGCAATACGTCTGTCAGATATAAAAATAGTCGCACAGGATTTCATCCTGTGCGACTATTAATCTTGCTTAATTAGTTAATAAATTAAACTAATTCTTTAACTTCAGCTGCAAATACTTTTGGGTCAAGTTTAATACCAGGTCCCATAGTAGTTGATAGGTATACTGATTTAACAAATGTACCTTTAGCTGATGCAGGTTTAGCTTTGATAATTGCATCTGCCAATGTAGCGTAGTTTTTGATTAAGTCAGCTTCAGCAAATTGAATTTTACCGATAGGGCAGTGAATCATACCTTGTTTATCAGCTCTGTATTCAACTTTACCCGCTTTAGCATCTTTAACAGCTTTAGCTACGTCCATTGTAACTGTACCTGTTTTAGGGTTTGGCATCAAGCCTTTAGGTCCTAATACTCTACCTAATTTACCCAACATACCCATACAGTCAGGAGTTGCAATCAATGTGTCAAATTCAAACCAGCCGCCTGAAATCTTATCGATGATTTCTTCAGCACCTGCAAAATCTGCGCCTGCTTCAGTAGCTTCAGTAGCTTTAGCACCTTTAGCGATAACACAAACTTTAACTTCTTTACCAAGACCAGCAGGTAGAACTACTGTTGACCTGATTTGTTGGTCTGCTTGACGAACATCAATACCTAAACGCATGTGACATTCAACTGTTTCGTTAAATTTAGAAACTTCTTTAGAAATTTCTTGTAATTTTTTAATTGCATCAACTGCTGTAGATGGTTGTACAAAACCTTCCAGCATTTCCTGCATTTTCTTTTGTTTTTTAGTTAATTTTGACATTTTATTTCCTTTCATGGTAATCACGGATGTTCCCTGCCTGCTGTATTTAGCAAGCACATCCTTCCATTAATTAATCTTTTACTGTAACACCCATTGCACGGCATGAACCTGCAATCATTTTAACTGCTGCATCCATTGTTGTCGCATTCAAATCATTCATTTTGATTTTTGCGATTTCTTCCAACTGTGCTCTTGTGATTTCAGCAACTTTATCTTTGTTTGGAACTGATGAACCTTTTGGAATGTTCAATGCTTTTTTAATCAATACAGGAGCTGGTGGTGATTTAATCACGAATGTAAAGCTTTTATCTTCGTAAACATCAATGATAACCGGAATAATATATCCTGCTTTATCTTGAGTTTTAGCGTTGAATTGTTTACAGAAATCCATGATATTAACACCGTGTTGACCTAGTGCAGGACCAACTGGTGGTGATGGATTAGCTTTGCCTGCTTCGATTTGAAGCTTGATTTTTCCTACTACTTTCTTTGCCATTTTTTTCTCCTTTTGTGGTAATAGCGGTCTTTTAAACTTTTAAAAAGTATCCTTCCACATTTTTTGTGCTTACGTATTATAAAACTCATCCCTCAAACTTGTTTGAGGGTGAAATTTTTAAAGTTTATTTATTTGTTTGTATTCCAATTCAACAGGCGTTTCACGACCAAAGATTGAAACATTTGCTCTAAGTTTAGATTTATCAGGGTAAACTTCAATGATATCCGCATCAAAGTCTGCAAATGGCCCTGAAATAATTCTAACTTTGTCACCAACTTTAACATCAAGTTCGATTTTTTCAACTTGAGATGATGAGCGGTGAAGAATCTTTTTGATTTCACTTTCCTTAGCAGGAATAGGTTTTTTTGCAGAACCTACAAATTTTGTTACGCCTGAAGTGTGTCTTACAACATACCAGCTGTCTTCGTCCATAATCATTTCAACAAGAACGTATCCAGGGAAGATTTTTTCTTCTTTTTCCTGTTTTTTGCCGGCTTTCATTTGTGTAACTGTCTTTTGAGGAACTTCAATTCTGAAAATTTTGTCACCCATATTCATATATTCAATACGTTTTTCCAAGTCAGTTTTTACTTTGTTTTCGTATCCTGAATATGTGTGAACGATATACCATCTTTTTTGGCTTTTCTTAGCCTCTTTAGCTGCTGCTTGTTCAGCCGCTTCATTTTGTTCAGCTACGATATCTTCGTTTAATTGTTCTTCCATTGTTTTTTCGTTTTCTGTCATAAGCCACCTTTTTAATTTTGCTTAATTTCTACTTAATTAGGCTAAGTAATCCTTTGAATAAAAGGTCCATTATATATATTGCTAAAGTAAATACAAATACAATCACAATAACTGAACAAGTTTCAAAAATAACAGTCTTTCTTTCAGGCCAGCTAATTTTGCCCCATTCTGTTTTTACACCTTTAAAGTATGCTTTGATTGCATCTAATACTTGATTCATTTTGTAATCCTTTGATTTTAAAATTAAATACGCGCCCTGAAGGACTCGAACCCTCGACATCCGGTTTTGGAGACCGACGTTCTACCAACTGAACTAAGGACGCAAGTCAGAGGCTTCAAGAAAATTTTCTTTGACCTCTGAATTACTCTTATTTTGTTTCCTTATGCGCAGTGTGTTTTTGGCATTTTGGACAATATTTATTTAATTCCATTCTTTCTTTTGTAGTTTTTTTGTTTTTAGTTGTTGTGTAGTTTCTTTCTTTACATTCTTCGCATGCTAGAACTACCATTCTGTCGTTTTTTCCTTTGATACCCATTGTTTTATTTCCTTTTATTTTATTAACTTGTCTTCTATTTAAAATAGAATGTGAACATTACACATTCTATCTTTTTCGGCTTATAGCTTTATTCTATATCAAACAAAATAAATTGCAAATAAATTGTAAACAAATACTACGTTTTTGACAACAAAAAGACACTCCATATGAAGTGCCTTTTTGAAATTATTGAAATTTTTAATTATTTGCGAGATGGAGCGTTTGCTTGTGTAGGGTATTTGCCAATTGAATCGGTTCTTAATTGTTCCATGTAAATTTGACCGTTTTTAACAACTTGTTGCAATTGAGTCAAATTGCCTTCGATACTTGTAAGAACTTGTTCCGCGTATAATTCAGCGCCTTCTCTGATTTTCATAGCCTCATCGGTTGCTTGAAGTCTGATGTTTTCAGCATCTTGAAGTGCAATGTGTTTCATTTTTTCACATTCTTCGTAAACTTCATTTTTAATTCTGTTGCCTTCGCGCTCAATTGCTTTCATTTGGTCAGATTCAGAAAGTTTTCTGTCAGCCTCATTTTGTGCATCTTGAACGATTTTATTAGCTTTTTGTTGAGCCTCGTTTTGAAGTTCTTCTTTGCGTTTTAAGAAAAGTCTTGCCTCTTGAACTTCTGTTGGCAAAGCTGCATATATTCTATCAATTAATTCTTCAATTTCTCTTTTGTTTACTACAGTGTATTTTAATACAGAATAGCCTTCATCTAAGGCAATTTCTAACATCTTTAGTAAATCATACACTCCATTTTGTGGCATGTCTGTTATCCCTTATCCCTTTCACATTTTATATTAATATATTACATAAGCGAAAAATAATTGTCAAATAATATTTTCGCATGCAATTACATAATTTAACATGTGTTTACTAACGGTCGAGATTTTCTACCTCGTTGATTTCTGATGGGATATTTTTGTAAATTTGGTTGATGATATCTTCAATTTCTTTAACCTTGACAATAACGTAAGATGCAAATGACACCTGCTCGTTTAGTGTAGTTTCAAGCTTTTGCAGATAATCAAACAGGTTGTTTTTGCTTTCAGTGTCTTGTTTTAGAATCGGTTCTTCTTTCCACGATTTGAGAAAGCCGCGTGCTGTTTGAACATCATTAGGCAGATTTTTGTAAATTGAGTCAATGATTTGCTCAACTCCGCGTTTGTTTACGGCAACATATCCTCTAAAAATCGGCAATTTGTAGCCTTCTTGGAGTTGTTTTTCAAGGTCATGGATTTTCTTTTTGCTTTCAAATTTCATACTATTTCCTGCTTGTAAGGTAATCATTGACTGCTTTTGGAACGAATTTGGAAATATCTCCGCCATTGTTTAAGATTTCTTTGATGGTGCTTGAAGAAATAAAGTTATATTCAGGTTTTGTGATGAGGAACACTGTTTTTATCTCTTCGCAAAGTGCACTGTTAGCTTGTGATAATTGCATTTCGTATTCAAAATCAGATACGGCGCGCAATCCGCGAATTAAAACTTCTGCGTTGTGTTTTTTTGCATATTCAATCGTAAGCCCCTCAAATGCGTCAACTTCGGCATTTTTGATGTCTTTAATACTTTCTTTTATTAAATTAACGCGCTCTTCAACTGATAAAAATCCGTGTTTTTCGCCATTGTGAGCCACTGCGATAATTACTTTATCAAAAATACCTGCGGCATTTTTTAGTATGTCCAAATGCCCTTTGGTTATAGGGTCAAAACTCCCCGGATATATTGCAAGTTTCATAATTTCCTCATTTCTGAGGTTGATTATAGCAGGCGGTGGGTGATTTTTCAAGGGTGGTGGTTGTGCAGAGGACAAGAAGGCAGGTTGGCAAGAGGGCAAGATGTCCAGAGGGCAGGATGGCAGGCTTTTAAATGTCATTACTGTACATGTCAAG
>DHMN01000080.1:0-164 GCA_002405805.1 Cyanobacteria bacterium UBA4641
ATTTCTGCTTTACCTGCAGGAATCAAGAACCATTCAGGGATTGTATTTGCATCAATATATTGTCTTTCCAAAACTTCTTTTGCTTTGTCTTTGCTAATTGTTTCTGTTGTCAAAGCATTAACCGCAACGGATAGAGATTCGGCTCTTGATACAGAATCTTCCGG
>DHMN01000080.1:226-4622 GCA_002405805.1 Cyanobacteria bacterium UBA4641
ATTTGAAATCAAGTCAAAATAAACGGCTTTTTGAATATCTTGATATGCCCAATAATTTTCATCAATATCAGCATAATTGATAGGTTGAGCAATTTTTGTATGCTGTTGACCAAGTGCTCTGATTGCCATCGCTGCAAATTCTGCTCTTGTTACATTTGCATCTGGTTTAAATGTTCCATCAGGATAACCGACAATTACACCTTGTTCAGATAACAAATTGATTTGAGATGCTGCCCAATAGTCTTTACTTACATCAGGAAAAGCTAATGCAGGCATAACACCAATTGCAATCACGGCAACTGATAGAAGTGCTTTTAAAATATTTTTCATATACCCTCCTTTAATTAATAATACACCCTCAAATCTAACATACTCATAAAAATTTTACACTTTTAATTTTACAATTGTAACTTTCTGTTACGCTCAAAAATTTAACAAAATAGCAAAATATTTTTTTAGAGGTTTTTATATGGTCATTGAAGTTAATTTCAAAGGATTTTATATGCAAATTCAAAATATTTCTGCCTACAACACTCAAAATGTACCCAAAACTTCATTTGGGGCAATTCATCCGACAAAATATTATGTAAAACTTGATGATGGCGCGTACCACGAAGTAAGGTCTCAAAAGCTCATTAAAACGCTACAAAGAAAAATTATAACTTGGTTAAACAAAGATTATAACTCCGCGCAAAAAAATCAAAAATCAACCAAAGAAACACCGCAAAGCAAAGCATTGCGCGAACGTATTGTCAGATTTTTCAACAACCGTGACACAGACTACAGAAAAAGACCTTACACAAGGTCATTTTATCACACAAATAGCCTCGGCTACGTTGATACATATATATTAACTGGCAAATCTGCCGAAATCGTAGAAAATGCAGCAAAACCAATCGAAGACGTAAATAGAAGTATAAAAAATCGCGCCGACGCAATTGCTGATTTTGCAGGCTTGGATTACACTACAGCAAAGAAATTTGCCACAAATGACTCTGAATGGGAACGAATGATTGCCGCTAGAATGTATCATGACAAAGCGCGCACAACAATCAGAAATATTTTATCAAGATATTCCCCTGAAAACTCTCGATTTGATGCATTCTTTGTACCACAGACAAAAGGGAACAAAATATCTTACGAACTTGTGGATGCTAAATTTGACGGCAAGTAAATTATTTTATAATCTTGCCTAACACATTAACAACTTCATCAATTTTAGCTTGTTTGTCTTTTTCATCATTACTTTCAAAAGACTCTTTAACGCAATGGGAAATATGCCCTTTCAAAATTTCTAAATTAACCTTTTTCAACATAGACTGACTTGCCAAAATTTGAGTGCTTATATCTATACAATATCTGTCTTCTTCTATCATTTTTAACAGTCCGTCAATTTGACCTCGAACAGTTTTTAAAAGTCGTGTTACTTTTTGTTTATCTGCATGCATTTTTTGCTCCTTATGAAATAGAAATTTTTATCGACAAAGTTATGCCGACAAATTTATTAAAAAGGCACTCTACAAAAAGCTTTGAAGAGTGCCAAAACCCTGCTTATTTACAATTGCATTTTTGTTTCTTTAAGAAACGTTTTTTAGAACATTGTTTTGCAGTTTTGTCGCATGATTTTTTGCAGCAATCACAAGATTGTTGGCAGTTTTTGCAACATTCGCAAGTTCCATTTTTACAACAAGGACAGTTGCTGTCACATGTGCATTTTTCACCTTTGTGACAAGGACAAGTACATTCTTTCGGACAAGTTTGTTCAACCGCTTGTGCTGTTTCTTCTGTTGCTGTTTGTTGAACTTTTTCACAACAAGTTGTCTTTGATTGATTTTGAACAGGACAAGCCGCAAATGTCGCATTCATTGTAAATAGCAATGCTCCTGCTACTAACATACCCATGATGAAATTTTTCATAATATTACCTCCTTTTTATCTTATAGGGTTTATGTTTAAATTTAAATCCAATTTTATGTGTCGGATTTAACACCCCCACTGGGTGTAGGTATATGGTAAACCTAAATTTTTACTTTGTCAAGAAAAAATTTCTAAATTCTTGTATTTACACTAATCCAATCAAAATATGGTTTTGAGCCTTCTGAGATATCAAAACTTATAATTTCAGGAGTTTCATAAGGGTGAATTTCTTCAATTTTATTTTTTAGTTTTTCAAACAAAGCTCTTTGAGTTTTTATTATCATCAAAACTTCACTATCTTCAACGATTTCACCCTTCCAACTATAGATAGAATCAATTTTATCGACAAGATTTACACAAGCCGCAAGTTCGCCCAAAACAAGCGTTTTTGCCATTTGTTTAGCGCTATCTTTTGAATTTGTCGTACATAAAACGATGATATATTCTGACATATAAAACTCCTTTTTCCTTATTATACAAAAAATCTTTTATTGAGGTGATTTTATTTTTATTATAATCTGTAATTACTGAGGAGAATCAAATGTTAAACCAATTTTCAAGAACAGAATTATTATTAGGTAATGAAGGTATCGAAAAGCTTTCAAAATCAAGAGTTGCCGTGTTTGGAATCGGCGGAGTCGGCGGATATGTAGTAGAGGCTCTTGTTAGAAGTGGATTAGGCGCAATTGATATTATTGATGATGATAAGGTCTGTATCACAAATTTAAACCGCCAACTTTTCGCAACTCGCAAAACTGTAGGTAAACAAAAAGTAGATGTCGCAAAAGAAAGAATTTTAGACATTAACCCTAATGTTGATGTCAAAACTTATCAAACATTTTATACTCCGCAAACCGAAAACGAATTTGATTTTTCTCAATATGATTACGTTGTAGATGCAATAGACACAGTTGTGGGCAAACTTTCGCTAATCGAAAAAGCCAAAGCTGCAGGAACTCCGATAATTTGTGCAATGGGAGCTGGAAACAAAATGGACCCTACAAAATTTGAAGTAGCTGATATTTCAGAAACTTCGGTTTGTCCGCTTGCGCGCGTAATTAGAACAGAATTAAGAAAACGCAAAATATCAGGAGTCAAAGTAGTTTATTCTAAAGAAATTCCGATAAGACCAAAAGAAGACACTGCAATCAGCTGTAAATACCACTGCGTTTGCCCTCCTGGGACTGTCAGAAAATGTACTGCCAAACACCAAATTCCCGGAAGTAACGCATTTGTTCCACCAGTTGTCGGTTTAATCATTGCAGGTGAAGTTATTAAAGACTTAACAGGATATAACAAGTAAATTTACAGAACTTTACAATTTGGGCAATTTCACTCATTTACCTGTTTTACAAAAAGAAAAATAGGAGTATGTATGCAAATCTCAAATTATTCTGTTCCCAATTTTCAACCAAAAGTAGCATCAAAACCAAGTTTTGGCGGAAGTGCAGTACAAGAATTAACAGCAATTATCCCAAATACAAAAGTTGCGAAAAACTTGACTCAATTAGACCGAAATGCGTTTAGTCATTATATTTATGCCAGAAGATTCCCAAATGGAATAACAGCAGAGGATATCAAGTCAATTTCAAAATTTGAAGGTTCTGAGTTTATGATACAAGCTTATGAACTTTTAACTAAGAAATTAGGACTATCTACAGATATTAGACCACCATTTTCAGGCGTGCCTCAAATTCAGGGAGAAGCGCTTGGTGCTTATATGCCAACAACAAATATAATTGTAGTTGATATGTCAAAAATGCAAAACCTAAAAATTTCAAAAGGTAACATTTTTGGATTTGTTCGCCACGAACTCCAACACTTTCTACAAAATGTAGCAGTTCTTCGCCATGAAACAATCGGCGAACAAGCAATTGAAAAAATGAGAACAAATTACATAAACGCAGAAAAAGCAACTGCAATAAATGTTGTTAAAATGTTACCTATGGAACAAATAAAACAAATGCTAGCAAATAACAAAGAAGCCCTAACCCACATTAGAATGGTAAAAGATTGCTTAGAAAAGGGAACTCTTGAAGACTTGGAACCGTATTATGAAAAAATGGGAAAAGAATATACACAAAATCTCATAAATCTAAGACAAAAATTAATCGATAAATTAGGCTTGATTAAAAAAGACAGCAATCAAACCAAAAAGATTCAAAAATATTTCAATGAATTTAATAAGGTTGGGTATTATAACTCAGATGGTCAAATCGATTTGGCAAAATACCTGAAATCAAAAATAGAACAAGAAGCAATATCTTCACAATTGCAAGCTCAATTTGAATATTCACAAGAACCTTGTTTTATACACTATGCAAAAACTGAATTTTTGAAAAGTCTTGAAAATCCTGACTCTTTAAAAGACATTGAAAGAATTCACGAAGCATCAAAAAAAATCGAAAAAGAAAGTTTAGAGCATAATGTTTAGCCAGATGCAGCAAAGAAAGTAACGTCATTCCGAACTTGTTTCGGA
>DHMN01000080.1:4788-5790 GCA_002405805.1 Cyanobacteria bacterium UBA4641
AACAAGTTCGAAATGACAGTTAATAAAAAATCATATCATTACGAGGAAAATTTACTTGCAAAGTTATCATTGGTTTGGACAACATGACGTGGTAATCCACTACAAGGTTGGTTATGGGTTTTCAAGGTTATCAAAACGAAAAGCCAGTAGTCAGCATTACTATGCCGACTTACTTACAACCTTGTCCAATCGATTTCTTCTTGATTGTGAGATTTTAAAAACTTGTTGCATTTATTAAAATGGTCACACTCGATAAATTTTTCATCACCTTTATTAAAACTGAAACTTGATGGGTGTGATGCTGTCAAAACCAAAACATTTTCACCACAGTTTTCAAATACAGGTTTATATTTTTGAGCCTTTTCCCCCCACAGCATAACAACCAGCGGTTTATTTCGATTTATTATTGCTCCGAAAACCCTATCAATAAATTCTTTCCAAATTTTTATCCTACTAGAAAGAGTAGACTCTTTATCAAAAGTTAGTGAAATATTAAGCAACAAAACCCCTTGTTTTGCCCAACCTGTAAGAGTATTTGTCATAAATTCATGATTTGGTGCAGCAACTTCAAAAATATGTTTAAGTGAAGGCGGTCTGCGTTTGTATTTGCTTGAAAACGACAAGCCATGTGCCGCATTAGGGTCAGGGTATGGGTCTTGTCCAAGAATCAAAACTTTAACATCTTCAAGCGGAGTGAATTTAAAAGCATTAAAAATATCTTCTCTCGCCGGAGTAAAAAAAGTTTTATCCTGCAAAGCTTTTTCTAAAGCCGATTTAGCGCAATTTATGCCATCATCCCCTAATACCTTATCCCAACTTTCACTAATAAAATTTTCCATAAAACCCTCACTATTTTTATTATGGCAATTGTGCCATGGAAAAATTTTCTAAGCAAGAGGAGGGATAGAAAAATGGACAACACTAACACTAACCCTCAAGGGGCGAAGGAACGGTGGTACTTTGCGGAGACATAAAAATGTAACTGTCATTCCGAACTCGTTT
>DHMN01000039.1 GCA_002405805.1 Cyanobacteria bacterium UBA4641
CAAAAACACAATCGGATTTTAAAACCACCCACATTCCACCACCTCTATTGCAACGTGGAGTGTGGTGTTGGGTGTGGTGTTACAACCAAACTAATAAATTCTCTCGATTACTAAAAACAAGTACGTTTTAACATTTCTAACCAAAATAATTTTCCAGTAGTTTTCTTTGAAAAATGAACTTATTTATCCTTTTAAGGTCTAAAAACAAACTATTTCAAAAGAGAACTACGGCAATTACGACTTGTTTTTAAAACAAAAAATTATGCCGAAGGGAAAACTGGGCTAACGAAGTTTAATATAACTTTATGGCAAGATTGTGGCAAAATACCGGCATTAATGTGGAATATCGTAAAAAGCTCTGAATCTTGTCCAAATAAAAAATTTATTCTGTCAACTATAACAAAATGTTCGCAGAGAGGCCGCTGACGCGAGTTTGCAGGTGCGTTCAAGTATATTGGCATAACTTTCTCTATAATTAGAATGTCAATCCCCTTAAAACTCGCGTGAATAGGGACAAATTATTCTTCTCTATAAGCACATGGAATATCCATTTCTTTTAAGTAATCAAGTCCCCATTTATTTAATTCCATAATTGATGGGATTAATTTCTTACCACGTTCAGTCAATGAATATTCTGTTTTAGGTGGAACAACGGGATACAATTTCCTTTGAATAATTCCGTCTGCTTCCAACTCCTTTAATTGTTGTATTAGCATTTTAGGAGTTGCGTGAGAAATTAATTTTTGTAATTCGTTATATCTTAAGGTTTTATCAATAAGATGACCGATTATAACCCCCTTATATTTTCCTCCAATAATTTCCATTGTAGCTTCAAGCGGACATTTGTATTCATTTTGTCTTTGTTTACTCATTTAAAACTCCAAACTTACCTTTTGGTAACTATTATACTTTTATGTATATATTATACAAAATAGTACATTCTTGAAATAAAGTAAATAAGAATTTAATATTATTATAAAAGGAGATGATTACATGAAAATTACTCAAGTTAGAAATGCAACATTAATTATAGAATATGACAATACAAGATTCTTAATAGACCCTTGGCTTGGACCAAAGGATTATATGCCTGGTTTTGAAACAGCAGTTAATTCTGAAATTCGACAACCGAGAGTAGAATTACCTTTTTCTATTGATAAAATTGTAGATGTCGATGCTGTCATCATTACTCATATTCACCCTGATCATTGGGACGAATATGCAGAACATGCAATAGATAAAAATCTTAAAATTTTTGTTCAATCAGAATTTGATAAAAACTTTATATTATCAAAAGGTTTTAAAGATGTTGAAATTTTAGCAGAACAAGGTACAAACTATGGAAATATAACTTTATACAAAACTCATACACAACATGGAAAACGAGAAATTTTAAAACCTTTATGTGATTCTATTGGAATGCCTTACGATGCAATGGGTATTGTTTTCAAAGCTAAAGTAGAAAAAACACTTTATATTGCAGGTGATACGATTTGGTGCGAAGAAGTAAAAGAAGCCTTAAATAAGTATTCTCCAGATGTAGTTGTAGTCAATGCTTGTGGCGCAACTGTATTAAATGGGGAACGCTTAATTATGAATATTGATGATTTGAAAGAAGTTTTAAAAAATTCTAAAAATGCGACTGTAATTGCAAGCCACATGGATACTGTAAGTCATTTAACAGTTACAAGAAAAGATTTAGGACATCTTAAAAACAATAATAATATAGATAATTTACTAATACCTGCAGATGGTGAAGTTTTGGTTTTTTAGGTGATATTGCTCAAAATAGCATCAATAACAGGCTTTATGACTATTTTGATTATTAACATTTTGTAGTGGCAAGATTGTTAATGTTGCCACTGCGTTGCCACTTCGGACTTTCATTTACAACAGTCCGAAACTAGACTACGAAAGAGTTATAGGGTTCTGTGTAAATGCTGGAATTTTTCTGAGACTCTTTTTTTATTACCACTTTTGTTGCCGCTAAACAAAATTTTTAGAAATTTTAGAAAAATAAACCACTCTAAAATATAGATATAATAAGCGTTTCTTGTCTGATACTATCTAGAATGCAGTAATAATGTATATTTTAAAAATTAAGCACTAAAAAAGCCACGCTATACGTGGCTTTTAAAATGGTACCCCCAAGCGAATTCGAATCGCTGTCTACACCGTGAAAGGGTGTTGTCCTAGGCCTCTAGACGATGGGGGCTTGGATTTGTTTACGAAATTTATTCTATCTTGAACAAAACTAAATGTCAACACTTTGCTTGAAAAATTTTTAAACTTTTTCTACAAATTTCTCATGGCCCTTAATTTCATTGATTATTTCGCGAATTTCATCAGAAATATCATTCTCGGTTTCTATATTCTTTTTGACCATTTGTGCAAATTCAACCTTTTTAAATTCATGCATGCCTCGAGTTTTAAAAACTTCCTCCAAAATTTTTACCCTCGGTTCAGGTGCATTTAGCATTTCTTTTTCCATCATTGAAATATTATTCAACTGATAATCCAATGTGCGCTGAACAAGTTCCAGTGGCAACAAGTCCTCAAATTCTCCGCACGCAAGCAGGTGGATTTTATCTATCGGTCTTAATTTTGGTTTTATTTCTTCCAAATTTTCTTTTGCATCTTTATCAAGCAGTACAAAAATAGGCAATTTCAAGCTCTCAACCAATTTGTAATACAGTTTTACCACTTGGTTTTTGCCCCCTGCAGACAGTACATAAATCCCCTCTTTGTCAAAGTCATATCCGCATCTTTTGGCAAATTCAGGCATCAAAGTCTCTTCCGTTGCTCCTTCTGCAATAACAACTTTTTCAATCGGAAATCTTAAAGAGTCCTCAAATCGTTTTTGCTTGATGTTTTTAGTGTTGCCAAGAGCTTTTAACCATTTGAGATTTTTGGGAGAATTTTCGTCGATTAAAGTCACAAAAGCTTTATAATTAATTTTATTTTTTAATAAATTTTCAATATTTTCATTAAGTGCAAAAACAGATTTTTCATAGTCATAAAGTCTTTGGTTAATCACATAATCATCATCTTTTTTTAATCCGAAATTTTCAAGAGAATGGTTTATTATGAGTTCTGCAAGGGCTTTTACGTCTTCACTATCCATTTTTTCGATATCAGATTTTTTATATTTCGGTTGAATTAAATTATTTGTAATAAGTTCGCCAAACACACGCAAATACTTAACTTCAGGATTTTTAAATCTTGTTAATCTGTCAATTGAGATTGTTAGTTGTTCTTTGGTTAATGGTTTGACTTTTACGTTATTCAATGATACCCTCTTTAATTAATATTTGTTTACACTTATGGCAATTTTTTCTGATTTCAATTTTTATAATAGATGTGGTGTAATCATGGTAGAACAAGTAAACTTTCGTACTCGTCAATATAATTATAACACAATTAACAGTGTAAAAAGTGCTGTTAATACTCCTGTTGTAAAAAATCTTTCGGCAACACCTGCATTTACTGCATCTGTGCCGATAACTTCGCAAGCACCACAAGTTGCAAGTCTAAAGATGAGAACGACTTTAGACTCAAAAGAAGAGAAAAACGAATATACAACGATATTATCTCAGTTAGACAAAAATGGTCGAAAAATCGTTGATAATTTGCTAAAAACAGGTGTTTTGTTAAACTCTGAATCCAATGACCACTCTACAGTTCTTGATAATTTGTACAAAATTGCGACAGAACCGAGAGCAGAAGGCTTGGATTCAAAAACGATGTTGAAAGACACCATTGCCGCAATCGCTTACCCATATATAATCACTCAACAGTTTGGAGATATTCCGCCTGAATATCAACAACAAGTTATTGCCGCAAATAATGAAGGTAAGACCAATTTGCTTGATATTTGGCAAGGTGCGCAAGATGTAAATGTTGAACATTCAGGTACTTGTGTTGCCGCTAGTACGGAGTTTAAATTGGCAAAACAACTTCCTGCAGAATTTGCAAGATTTGCTCAAGAATTAAGTTCTCCAAAATTATCCGTAAATAAAACTATCGGATTAAATAATCTTGCAGATGAAACCTTGAATGCGATTTGGCTTTTGAATGCTTTTGAAATTCCATTTGAAACAAAGAATTTCAACACTGCGGAATTGAAATTTGCACCTGACAAAAACGCAATAATAAGGGCACAAATTCAAACAACAAACAAAGACCCTTATGAACGAACTCCGCTGGATGTATTGATGCAATCAACATTTATGCAAATAGGCTCGCAACAATCTTATAACAGTTTGACAGACAAAAGAGCCGGTAAATTTAATCAAAATGACAAAGGTTTGATTGAATTTGAAAAAACTTTCACGGAATCTGTTGTTTTTGACAAAAATATTTTATCCGTAACTTATCAAACAGTTGATGAAAATGCGCGTTTAGTGGGTTATGAAACAGATTTGGGCACAATGAAAAAACATTTGACCACAGCTCTTGATGAAGGCGAAAATGTAATCATCGGCTACACTCAAACTGATAATAACAACATCATTGTAAACGGTCATGAAATCACAATTGTCGGCTACAAAACAGATGACAAGGGCAAAGTAACATTTATCTGCAACGATACAGACGATAATATTCCAAGGGCAATTGAATATTCAGAAGATTATTTGTTGCCAAAAATCCACCACGCAGCATTGCCAAAACATATTGTCGAAAGCGACTTAAACATTGTTCCTAATTGGACTGAAGGTATTGACATGTACAAACAAATGAAAGGTGCTGCATAAATACTATAAATGTAACAATATCTTAAAATTAAGGCAAAAATAATATTCAGAAGGTTTTATAAATTTGAAATTTAAAAAGGTAGAATTATGATAAACGTACCAAACATTAACCAAGCCGTTGCAGTAAATAAAGCCGATGCACAACAACAAAAAGTGCAAAAACACCCCCCTGTTCCTAATGACAATACCCCAAGAAAGACTGAATATACGGCGACAATATATCCTGATGAAACAGTTTCTGTTTACGAAAAAAGTAATCCGAAATTAACTCATACAAGTTGGTTCTATGTGAATGATGTTCACGGCAAAATGACCAACATGGAAAGAATTTACAATATGACAAAAGAATTTGATGCAACTCCGGCATCAAAGATTGCTCCGGAATTTTGGAACAAAAACACAGGTGATGTCTCAAAATTCAAAGTATCATCAGGCGATATAATTTTGGGCGCAAATTATATTCATAACCAAGTTGCAAACAAATTCCTTGATTGGAGCGGATTTATTGCATCTGCTCTTGGCAACCACGAACTTGATGTAGTTGAACCCGGAAATTTGGCAAAACTTTTAAGTGATTCAAAATACAAAATGTTAGCAGCAAACGTTGATATCAAAGAGGGTTCTCCACTTGTTGGGAAAATTCAAAAATCAATGGTTGTAGAAAAAGACGGTGAAAAATACGGACTTATCGGAATAGCACCGGAAGATATGCTTGAACGTGTAAAAATGAACAATACATTGAAAGATTTCTCTGTTAAAAATGATGATGAAACGATAAAAATTGTTCAGGATGAAGTAAATAAACTTCAAGCGCAAGGTATAAATAAAATTATTGTACTTTCTCACGAAGGTACGAAAAAAGACCAAAGATTGGCGCAAGAAACTTCAGGTATCGACCTTATTTTTGGGGCACACACTCATGATTTGATTGAAGGTTTGCAAGAAGGTGTAAACTTGTTTACTTCAAAATCAGGTGAGCCTGTAATTCTTACCCAAGCAGGAAAAGACGGTGAAAATGTCGGAATTTTGAATGTCGATTTTGATGAAAACGGAGTTGTTAAAAAAGCTCAAAACAACGTAATCAAAACTAAAAATTACAACAGACCGTTGTTTGTGAAAGATTCAGTAGAAGATATTATCGGCAAACCTGAAATTATCGGCAAAGTCAAGGCTGCTGTAGCTCCACCGGAACAAAGACTTATTGAAAACAACCCTCACGGCAATTTGATTGCAGATGCCATGAGAAATGAACTTGGCACAGATATTGCAATTCTTAATGCCGGAAATATTCGTGGAAACTTCTCAGAAGGTACTGTTGATTCAAGATTGATTTCTGATATTACACCTTTTGAAGACAAAATGTGGATTATCGGATTGAGCGAAAAACAAATCGTTGATGCTATCAATGTTGGTTTGAAATCATTGACGAAAAGCTCAAATAAACCAGGAATTTTGCTTGTTTCAGGATTGAAATACAAAGCAAATAAACAAGGTGAATTGTTAGATTTGGAATTTATTGACAAGAATAACCAAGTCCACAAAATTGATGTGAAAAACCCTGACCCTAATAAGAAATATACCGTAGCGGCAGATGATTTCTTTGCAACAGGTGGGGACGGATATTTGGAAAGCAATAAAAATCCTGATTTTGTGCTCCAAAAATTTGATATGGATAAAAATAAATTAGCTTGTGATTATATCAAAAAGATGGACCAACCAATGGAGATAAAAGACGACCACCGTATCGAAATCGTGGACTAAAATGGGGTTGTATTTATATTCTCTCCGAAGGACACAAGCCGAACCAATGAGCCGAGCGAGTTAGTGAGACTGCATGCCGAATGGCTGAGGAGTGAGGAGCGGGGGCAAGGTTTTGCAATTATATACTTATACCATCTCCTATGGAGAGGGTAGGGTGAGGGGTCCTCATGACCTTTTTCATGCACTCCGTGCAGGGGTGCTTTTGGTGGCAATAGCACCACGACACGCCAACATTCACATCAAACTAAAAACTCGTATCGTAATCGAATAACTCATCACTTCGTTCCTCAAACAAATTAGGCTTACTTCACCTTTTTAACAACTTTTTTAAAGTATTCAGCGTCGCTTTTAGCTTGTGTGGCGCATTGCCAGCCTTGAAGAATTTTGTTATCTAAGTTACATTTTTCAGTATATTTATAAGAAGTTTCAGGGTCGCCTATTGTGTGGAGTGCGCCATCAAGTATTTCAAATGCGAAAAAATCATACCCCAGTTTATTCGGTCCTTTTGTGCTACCATTGATGTCGACCATAATCATTACACCTTTCCAACCTTCTCTGATTGGGCCATCGTCAAAAAATATCAATGTTCCATCAGGCAACATAATTTGTCCATTATTAAAAAGTCCATCAGGGACTTTTCCGTTACCTCTTAAATATGTGTATTCTTTGCCTGTATAATCCTCATCTTTAGTATTAATTTTATAAACATAGCATCCTGCTGGTGCAGAGTTTTTTACTCCATTGTTTTGGTCAATATACCCATTACAAAGTGTTGGCGCATTTAGATATCTTGCAAGAGCCTTGTGGTAATTATCGGCGGTGTAGTCTCTTGGGTCGGAGCTAATGTCATCTGATTGCATGAGTTTAAGAGCTTGTGAAATGACAGAATATGATTTTAAAAACTGAGTGCGAAGTTGTTTTGCTTTGTAATTATTTATAAGTCCTGGTATTGTTATCGCAGCAACAACACCAATAATCCCAAGTGTGATTAATACTTCTGCCAAAGTAAAACCAAGTTTCTCCTTTTTGGGTGGCAAATTTATGTGCATAGCACCTTTTGAACCCAGTTTTGGTAAAGTTTTGAGCATATATTCTCCTGTTATAATATTGGCTTCGAGCCAATTTAATTAATCCAAATAATAGTATAGATTTAAAAATATGTCAAATGATTTTTATAAAAAGCTTGGGCAAAAGATTTACAAGCTCCGAAGGGAGATGAAGTTATCGAGGGAGAAATTTGCTGAACTTGCTGAAATAAATGATTATTATCTTGGGGAAATAGAGCGAGGAGAGAAGAAAGCATCTTTGGATATTTTATTTAAAATTTCTGCAAAATTAGGATTAGAAATCCATGAGTTGTTGTGTTTGAAGTGATTAAATTGTTATGTTTATTATTTGACAGTTATTCTAGGATTGTTTCGGAATTTTAAATTGAACAAAAAAGTCTATGTCATTCTGAAAGCTTAGAAAATTTGTGTGAATGATGAGCACTAAATTTTCTTGCTATTCAGAATCTCTAACTAAACAAAGGATACTTTGTCATTCCGAATTGCGGATTT
>DHMN01000036.1:0-3607 GCA_002405805.1 Cyanobacteria bacterium UBA4641
CTTGACATGTACAGTAATGACATGCTTTTTTAAAAACTTAACCATCCCCCATCAATCCCAAAAAGAAAAGCGGACTTGGTAGTCCGCATTGGAATTAAGAATAGCTGGAAGTATGAAAAAGATTACTATTATTTAACGTCATCTATATATTTATAACAATTAGCCATTCAGGTAATATTCTAGTCTGATTAGATGATTTATTAATTCATTTTTTACAAAAATTTCACTTTTTTACTACAAAGGTAACTCCGCAAAACCAGCAATAAGTGCACTTTTTACACTTTATGCCCAAAATATTATAAAATAAGGGTTTTGGACTTCTTAACAAAAGTTCACAGTAAGGGTTGACAAAAAAAATAATATGGTTTATAGTGAAAGTGTTAGATGAAGTGTTCAAACGACACTTAATAACAAAAAGGAGGATATTATGATAACAGTAAATCCAGTTAGATTAAACAACAATTACACAACATACAATAAAAAATATATGTCATTTGGAGACAACCAATTAAATAACTTGAACTCAAAAGTAGGTGTTATGTCATTAGACAAAAAACCAAATGCAAAAATCATCTTTGAAAAAGACCTACACGAAACAAGAAAAGCTGATATGGTTCAATCAAACCCTATAAAAGCTTTAGGTTATAACATTGCAAAGGCTTATAATATACTATGCACACCTAAAAGACGTGCAACCCAAACCGAATCAACATACGTTCACATTCCATACATGGCATAGTGAACAATCATTTGAAAGACTTAACTCTTTCATTTACCCCACCCAATGACAAAAGCAAAATTTACCCCAATTGCTGATGTCAGAAATGCAGAAAATAATATCCTTTCTTGAATAAGAAAGGATAAATTTTTTATATAGGTAAATTTATAACTACGAAAACTAGTTCCTAAACGATACCTTGTGCAACCATAGCACGTGAAAGTTTTTCAAACGCTGCAATATTAGCACCTGCAACGTAGTTACCTTCTTGACCGTATTTTTTAGCTGATTCTGCGCATGCCCTAAAAATATTCACCATGGTATTTTCAAGCTTAGTCTCTACTTCTTCAAATGTATAATAATATCTCATACTATTTTGAGACATTTCGATTGCCGAAACCGCAACACCGCCAGCATTTGCTGCTTTCGCAGGGGCAAGTAAGACACCATGTTGCTGCAAATATTCAACCGCATTTAAGGTTGTCGGCATATTAGCACCTTCGCCAACCGCAATCACACCATTTTCAACAAGAGCTTTTGCGCCGTTCAAATTCAATTCATTTTGAGTTGCGCAAGGTAGTGCTATGTCGGTCTTAATTGTCCAAATCGGAGAGTCTTCGCCCTCTTTGTGTTCCATATAAGTTGCATCGGCATGCGCGCGCAAATATTCTTTTATTCTTCCGCGCTCAACTTCTTTGATTTGCTTAATCAAATCTAAATCAATACCGTTTTCATCATAAATACAACCGTTAGAATCGCTCATTGCAACGACTTTTGCACCCATTGCAATAGCTTTTTGGCAAGCATAAATCGCAACATTACCTGAGCCGGAAATCGTTACGCGCTTACCTTCTAAAGAGTTATCGTGAGCACTTAGCATTTCTCTCATAAAGTAAACCAAACCATAACCTGTAGCCTCTGTCCTAGCTAAAGAACCGCCATAGCTGATGTCTTTTCCTGTCAAAACTCCGCCTTCATAAGCTGCGCGGATTCTTTTGTATTGTCCAAATAAATAACCGATTTCACGTCCACCAACACCGATATCCCCTGCCGGAACATCAACATCTTGTCCGATATGACGGTAAAGTTCTGTCATGAAACTTTGGCAAAAACGCATTATTTCGCTGTCTGATTTACCTTTTGGGTCAAAATCACTGCCACCTTTAGCGCCTCCAATCGGAAGTCCTGTTAGTGCGTTTTTGAAAATTTGTTCAAACCCTAAAAACTTGATAATACTAAGGTTTACGCTTGGATGAAACCTCAATCCACCTTTATATGGACCGATTAGTGAGTTGAATTGAACACGATAACCGCGATTTACAACAACTTGTCCATCGTCATTGACCCACGGAACTCTAAACATCACAACCCTTTCAGGTTCAATCAAACGTTCCAACAATCCGAGTTTTTCATACTCATCATGAGCTGATATAACAGGTTCAAGAGATGTCAAAACCTCTCTGACTGCTTGCAAATATTCAACTTCGTGGCAATCTTTTTTGCCTGCATTATCCAAAACTTTTTCTAAATAACAATTCATAGATTTAATCCTTATATTATTCCAATGTGAAAATTGTATTATGATTTTACGTTTTTTCATACATCCATATAAATGAAATTGACAGTAATCCAAAATTAGGTGTATACTAATCGTATGTTAGATTACAATCGCGTTTTTAAATGTGCTCTTTTAGGATTAAGTTTTGCAGGTTTGAGTGTTCAAGCAGAAGATATCCATTTGCCAAGAATTGAAGGCTCAGGATATAACCCATCTTTTGGAATAATTGAACCGGCATCAAGCCAAGCTCAAAACTCTGTTTTACCTCCTGTAAACGAGAATTTTGGTTGGAAAATTCTATCAAATCCACAAAAATACAATCTTTCTCCATTTTTAGCGCATTTCACCAACTCTGTTGCTAAACGTTTAGATTTTGAAGGGGTATCGGAAATTGAATTGACATTATTTAATGGAGAAGTTAAGGATACCAAAGTAATAATGAGCTCCGGCTCAAAAATTGTAGATAATACACTTATTAATACAATAAAAACTACACCTACTCCAAAGGATTTATTACCTTCAAATTCAGGTGAAATAAAAATAAAATTGATATGTCCAAAACAAAAGCAATATTCAGAAATTGGAGATAATCAATCGGAAGCCGATTTTGCCCCATACATGAGAGAACTCCAACGCAAAATAAAAAGTAATTGGCATCCTCCTGTTAATTATGATTCCAAAAGGGTTTCCGTGTTTATGAAAATTGACAAAGCCGGGAATTTGGTGGCTTGCAGTATTTATCAAAGCTCTGGTTTAAAAAATGCAGATAAAGCTGTACTGGATGCGGTGTATAAAACTGCACCGTATAGACCTTTGCCGAATGAATATAAAGGAAAAACCGTAGATATAATATTTACATTTGATTTTAATGTTTATAGCAAGAATCAACAACGTCCAGCAGTGCACTTTGTGCAGTAGCACCATAAAATTACGTCATTACAAGAAAAAACAAGCCCAGAGTGCGAAGTATTAATCCCCTGCAAATATGTCAGGATGTCCGCCCTTGGTGGGCGGACCGAAATCTTTGATTTCGAGGTGGGGGAATGACATATTTGTTGTGGATTACCACGTCACTCCGTGAAGACAAATAAAGTATTTACTAGTCAACTTTCCTCGTAATGACATGAAGAATCTTGTCACCCTGAACAGCAGGAGCAGAGTGCGAAACGAAGTGGAGTCACGTTTTATGCGACTGCGTAGTTTCAGGGTCTCTAATATTACAAATTATACATAAGACTAATATGTTCAATTTGAGATGCTGAAACAAGTTTAGCATAACAGTTTACATAACACCTAGGTCGAGAAAACCCGACAATAGCCAAAAGTGAACA
>DHMN01000036.1:3680-4238 GCA_002405805.1 Cyanobacteria bacterium UBA4641
AAAAGCCGAATTTGTTTGAGGAACGAAGTGACGAGTTATTCGGCTATGGTACGAGTTTTTAGTTTGATGTGAACGTTGGCGTGTCGGTGGTTTTGCGGTGCTTTTGCCACCAAAAGCACCCCTGCACGGAGTGCATGAAAAAAGAATAGAAAAACCCTCACCCTAGCCCTCAGCCATACGGCACGCAGTCTCACTCAAGGGGCGTGTGTCATTATCACCTTATTTCCTTCTTCTTTTACCACATAAAGAAATTATAAAGATTGTAAATTCTACACTTGATTTCATGTTTTTTTTAAAGTACAATGTATTTGTGATAAAATTCACAAATTACGCAAAGGATACTATATATTAATAGAAACGCTGTGTTATAAAAAGGAGAACAGATATGACAACAAAAAACAAAAAAGCTGTTGAAAACCTTGAAAAAACTCTAACAAAGTCAAACTTGGTTGACACTGCTGAACAATTGGAATTACTTGTTGAAAGAGTTAAGAAAGCTCAAAAAATTTACTCTAAATTCTCTCAAGAACAAGTAGACAAAATCTTTAAAGCTGCTGC
>DHMN01000036.1:4357-22452 GCA_002405805.1 Cyanobacteria bacterium UBA4641
GGCATGGGTGTTTTAGAAGATAAAATCATCAAAAACCACTTTGCATCTGAATACATTTACAACAAACACAAAAACGCAAAAACTTGCGGAATCATTAAAGAAGATAAAGCTAACGGTATCAAAATCGTTGCTGAACCTCTAGGTGTTATTGCAGGTATCGTTCCTACAACTAACCCAACATCAACTGCAATCTTCAAATCATTGATTGCTTTAAAAACAAGAAACGCAATTATCTTCTCACCACACCCTAGAGCTACAAAATCTACAATTGCTGCGGCAAAAGTTGTTTTGGATGCTGCAGTTAAAGCAGGTGCTCCTGAAGATATTATCGGTTGGATTGATATTCCATCTATCGAATTGTCAAGCCAATTGATGAAACACCGTTCAATCTCTTGCATTTTGGCAACAGGTGGTCCTGGTATGGTTACAGCTGCTTACTCTTCAGGTAATCCTGCATTAGGTGTTGGTCCTGGTAACGCTTGTGCCTTAATTGATGAAACTGCTGATATAAAAATGGCTGTTTCTTCAATCTTGATGTCAAAAACTTTCGATAACGGTATGATTTGTGCTTCTGAACAATCAGTTGTTGTAGTTGATGATATTTATGAAGAAGTTAAAAAAGAATTTATTTATAGAGGCGCATACTTGTTAAGTGCTGATGATGAAAAGAAAATGATTGACCTTCCATTCATCGACCCTAAACGTGGTACTGCTCACCCTCAAATCGTTGGTCAAAGCGCATACAACATCGCTAAACTTTCAGGTTTTGATATCCCTGAAACTTCAAAAATCTTGTTAGCAGAAAGACCAACAGTAGATTGGGAAGACCCATTCTCAAGAGAAAAATTATCTCCAATCTTGACTATGTACAGAGCTAAAGACTTTGAAGAAGCTGCAAACATTGCTCACGAATTAGTATCAAAAGGTGGCGCTGGTCACACTGCAGACCTTTATACAGATGCTCGTAGCCAAGAAAGAATTGACAAGTATGCTGAAATGATGCCTGCTTGCCGTGTATTGATTAACTCTCCATCAGCTCTTGGTGGTATCGGTGACTTGTTCAACTTCAAACTTGAACCATCTCTTTCTTTAGGTTGTGGTTCTTGGGGTAAAAACGCTGTTTCAGGTAACATCGGTGTTGAAAACTTATTAAACTACAAAACAGTTGCAGAAAGGAGAGAAAACATGTTATGGTTCAAAGTTCCACCTAAAGTTTACTTCAAAAGAGGCGCTGTTGATTTAGCTCTTCGTGAACTTGAAGGTAAAAAACGTGCATTCATCGTAACAGATAGATTCTTGTTCAATTCAGGTGCTGTTGATTCAATCATCAAAGTTTTGGATGAAATCGGTATGGACCACGAAGTATTCTTCGATGTTAAACCTGACCCAACTTTGTCAACAATTAAGCAAGCAATGGACATTATGAAACCATTTGAACCTGATGTTATCATTTCATTAGGTGGCGGTTCTCCAATGGATGCTGCTAAAATTATGTGGTTATTATATGAACAGCCTGATACAAACTTTGAAGATATCGCTATGAGATTCTTAGATATCAGAAAAAGAATTTGTAAAATCCCTGAATTGGGTAAAAAAGCTACAATGGTTGCTATCCCAACAACTTCAGGTACAGGTTCAGAAGTTACACCATTTGCAATTATTACAGATGATGAAACTCACGTAAAATACGCTATCGCTGATTATGCTTTGACTCCAAATATGTCAATCATCGACCCTAACTTCGTTGATGGTATGCCAAAAGGTTTGACAGCTTCATCAGGTATTGATGCTTTAGTTCACGCAACAGAAGCTTATGTATCTTGTATGGCTACAAACTTCACAAACTCAAATGCATTAGAAGCAGCTAAGTTAATCTTCAGATACTTAGAACGTTCATACAATGAAGGTGCTAACGACCCAATCGCAAGAGAAAAAATGCACTATGCTGCAACAATTGCAGGTATGGCATTTGCTAACTCATTCTTAGGATTGTGCCACTCTATGGCTCACAAATTGGGTGCTATGTTCCACGTACCACACGGTGTTGCTAACGCTTTGTTATTCAGACAAGTTATTAAATACAACGCTGTAGATTGTCCTAAAAAACAAGCAATCTTCCCTCAATACAAATTCCCTAACGCAAAAGCTAAATATGGTCAAATCGCTGACGAATTAGGCTTGGGCGGTAAGAATGATGATGAAAAGGTTGAATTGTACATCAAGGCAATCGAAAAATTGATGAAAAATATCAATTTACCATTCTCTATCAAAGAATTTGGTGTAGATGAAAAAGAATTCTACGAAAAATTGGATGAAATGGTTGAATTGGCATTTGACGACCAATGTACAGGTGCTAACCCTGCATACCCTCTAATGTCAGATATTAAACAAATTTATATCGATGCATTTGAAGGTGTTGTAAGAGATTACTACCCAGCAGCTAAAAAATCAAAATAGTTTATTTTGAATATAAATAAAAAGGTCGGAGTTGATTCTCAACTCCGACCTTTTTTATTGAAACGAGTAACAGAAATACATGTCATTACGAGAAACATTGACTTGCAAATGCTTTATTGGTATTCACGGAGTGACGTGGTAATCCACAACACATCGGTCATATCCCCCCACCTCGAAATCAAAGATTTCGGTCCGCCCGCTAGGGGCGGACATCCTGACCGCTGTGTTCAGTTAAATTGTAGGTCGGCATTACCATGCCGACAGGCAATAGAGCGCGCGGATTCTCCGCGCGCTCTATTCTTTTAACAAACTTTCAACCATCAAGCCTACTTCATAGACAAAGATTTTAGAACAGTCTTTTCTTCCTTCATTTGATACGAAGTGTTTTGCTTAACAGTCTTTGATTTAGCTTTCGCTTTTGCATTTGATTTGGCTTTTGATTTTGAACCAAACGGATTTTTCCAATCAAAGTTGTAATTTAATCCCAATTGGAAACCAACACCTGTTCTTCCGCCGTTTCTAAACACGATTTGGAAGAATGAATTTAGTCTGTCTTTCCAAGTTTTTGTAACACCTAATCCGTATTGGATATATCCGTGTTTCATTTCTACACTTGCCAAATCAACATTTCCTGCTCTACCGCCAACTTGGTCGTTGATGTTATACATATAAGAAAATGTTGCATATACGCTCCAAGTTTCTCTTGCATAAATGAAGTTCAACCCAGGAGCAACATTGATACCATTCATCAATCCTGAATTCATACTCATAACACCAAAATCAGTACCCCAATGTTGTTTTCCGAAGATGTTATAAGACATAAACGCAGTTGGTTGGATTGTGAAATATTTTGTCGGATGGAAGTTATATGCCAACTTAGCAGCCGTACCTGCGAACCAGTTGCCAGTTCTATCAGTGTAGCCTGCAACAGACATTTCGTTGTTATAACCACCACCATAAGCAACCAAAGAACCGATGAAATCATTTTTCATAAATGTTCCCATCAAACCGCCTTGACCGCCGTTTTGATACATACCAACACCGTTAAATGTTTGGTGTGCACCGTTATAACCGATATAAGCAGTCGGCATAAATCTCCAACCGTGTTTCAATTTCATCACAGGGAAATCCGCACCAACCAATGAACCGTAAGCATTGTTGCCAACTTTCAAACCTTGAGTAAGTGACAAGTTTTCAAATGTCACATAAGATTTGTACCACAATCCGCCATCTTCTTTTTTGTATTGATAAGGTGCAAATTGAGGAAGAGTAGATGCGTAAGTATTAGCATTTCTACCTTGAGCCAACAATCTTTCACTATCCAATGTTACATGGTTAAGTAACATATCATCAATTACCAATTGGTTATTGTATGTCGCAAGTGTTGCAACCTGACCTCTAAAGACTTGAGGATTGTATCTTGTCAAGTTAGATGTAAACCATCCGCCACCTGCTGATTGGATATTGTAATAACCGATTGGTGTAAAGATTTCTTTATCTGTTGCGGTGAATTTAACATTATCACCAATTGAATTTGCCTTGAATACTTGGAACTTCAACTGTCTGTCAATTGGAGGAAGACCAACAAAACTAAAATCTGCGATATTAATTGTACCGTTGCTGTCAGAAAGAATTTTATCTGTGGTAAATAAATCACCTTCTCCCAAATTACCAAATCTTGGTGCTACATCAATACCGAAATGGTTAGTTCCGTTGACATTCATATTAGAAGAAATTTCATGTTCTTCTAATACCCCGTTCAAGGTGTCAATCTCAGAATTTTTCATATATAAATTATCAGCACCAATTGAAATTGAATCTACCCCAAATCTCATGCCTGAATCTATCAAATTCAAATCTCCACCGGAGATATAACTATTTTCATCATTAAGTTCAACATAAGAATTGTTAAATGTAGAAGTACCGCTTGATTGTTTCCATTTAGCACCATTTTTGCCATCATAATAAATATTTGAACCAATTAAATGACCGCCGACAACTTCAACAGAACCGCCCCAATAGTCGTTTTCGTTCAAATTAAATTCTGAACCGTTTTGAAGTATAACTTTAGAATCGTTTGCCAAAACAACATCAACATCTTTTGCGACAGTATAATCTTCATACATATTAAATATTGAATTTGAAATAGTCAAGTCACCTGTATTTGCCTCAAAACCTTGACCTTGAGTTGTTGTATTGTCATAATCAATCAAGTCTAGTTTTCCACCATCAAGGGTAACTTTACCTCTCCACACATCACTCTTATTAAACTCATCAACTGTGTTAAGTTGAACCCAACCTCCATTTGTAATATTTAATTCTGAGTCATATTGAATATAAGTTGTAACATCAGAGGAGATATAACTATCTTGTCCGACATTCAATTTTCCACCATCGACAATTAAATCACCGGCATTTGCCCACAATTTACCATTTGAATCAAAACCTCCAGCAGTTAATCTACCGTCATTATTTAATATTACAGAACCTTTCCAAGTATCAGAATTAAAACCGATTCCATTCAATGTAACATCTCCACCATCTGATATAAATAATTGTGCAGAGTCCTGAATGTTCATTGCCACTTCACTTTGAATAACTCCTGGATTAAATTCATCACGACTATAAATATCTAATTTACCTGATTCAATATCAATATTTCCACCAAGAGCCTGAAGCAAACCATTATATTCTAAACCCTTTAGTGTTAATTTTGTGTCCTCTGAACTATTCATATTAATAGTACCCAACCAAGAATCAACTCCCTCTGCCTTACCATTCAATATAACTTTAGCTTTATCTTCTAACCTCAATTTGGAGTTACTATTAATGGCAACTGTAGCACCTTCTTCAATTTTTGATTTATTTTTTAATACCAAAGAAGATTCAGCATCTGTATCTTCTCCAATCAAGAGTTCAGCATCATCCTTGATTGTAATTACACTATCATTATTCGTATCTTCATCAGTATACCAATACAACTTACCTGCACTGATTTTAGAGTCACCACCGAAGAAATCGCCTCTAACAGTTGTAGTACCTGTAGTTTGAGTAAATTCGCCTTCAAAATTATACGCACTGCCAGTTTGAGTAATAGTCAAATTACCTGAATTTGTTATCGCACTATTGTTATTTTCACTACTGATTGTATTTGAAATTCTGTTATTTTCTTCAAACCCAAGAGTTGAATCATTTGCCATATAGATATCATTTTTCGCAGAATCAGTACCTGCTTTAAATTCACTGTTTGCAATAGTCATATCACCGGCATTGTAGATTGCACCACCATTTCCAGCTGCACCGTTACCTTCAAAAACAGTACCTGAGATAATCAAATTATCTTCACCGTCAGCTTTTGCGCCGTTATAAATAGCTCCGCCATCTCCTGTTGAATAGTTATTTTTAATTGTAGAATTAGTAATTTCAACGGTTGAATTTGCGCTGTTGTTTTCAACAACAGAACCGTTGCCGGTTTTCTTGGCGTTTTCAATAGTTACTCTGTTGATTTCAAGTTCTGTAGTCTTATCGCTTGCTATATTGAAGAAACTCTTACTTCCGCCACCTGATAATGTGTTAGATAAATTATCAGCACCTGATACGTGAAATTCACCACTTTTAGTAGAGCCAAGAGATGCTGCAATTTCATAAACTCGATTATCATTTTCTGAGAATTGGAAAAATCTCTTGCCATCTAGGACATTCATATCATTTAGCGTTTCCTTATCTGTATAATTCAAGATTTCCATCTTGATTGATTGGTCACCGTCAAGTGAAACTTTGTATATCCAAGATGATGTCGCGCCGTTGATAGTATTCATATTATCATCAATTGTTGATATTGAAGTATCAAATTTTGCATTACCGCCTAATACGTTGTTTTCGGTTTTATATTCACCGCGTTGACCGTTTTCTTTATCACCTGAGATATACAAATTACCGACTTTGAAAATAGCATCTGTATTATTAACAGTCACAGTGTCAGTCGTCAATGTGTTGCCATCGTCTTTTCTATTCAATCTCACATTGAAGTCTAAAGTTGTATTTTCAGTAAGGAGATTATCAAATTCATAGTTAGTGAATTTCTCAGGATTTTTTTCAATCAAATTCATAGTTAGTGAATTTCTCAGGATTTTTTTCAATCAAATTCATAGTTGAATTTTTCAAATCATAAATCGTATTACCTTTGAAATCAGTGTCTGCCAAAGTGATATTTGAATTAGAAATTGAAATAGTATTTGATTTACCGTTATCAATTTTGCTCAAATTCAGATTTGACTTAACTCCGTTTGAGGTTGTGAAACTTGCCTTAGCACCTGTTGCATCATTTGCAAATTTGAAAGTATCACTGTTGATATCACCTGCGACAGTAGAATCGATGATGTGATTTAATTGAGCCCCACTACCCATAGTAATATTTTTATAATTAACAGCACCGCTTGAAATATTCAATTCGCCTGAATTGATAAACTTTTGACCGCCAAACATATTATCTGACTTATCGACATTAACTATTCCGTTAGAGTCTAAAGTTCCTGTAAAACCTGATGCATCAGCGGTTAAATTAATTGTTGAATTTGCCGAATTACTTAACTGACCACCATTACCTGTCACAACACCTGACAAATTCAAAGTTCCGCTATTTGTGATAGTACCACCATCCAGTGCAGTTTCTTTTAAAGTCATAGTGCCTGAATTTGTTGTATTTGCCGTATTTGTGAATTTGCCATCAACATTTAATGTACCTGAATTATCAAAACTTCCGCCTTGATTTACAGAACCTGTCAAAGAAGTTATCCCAGTTGTATTTACAGTTGTGATATTTGTTGAATCTATTGTCAAATCTTTTGACGTTGTTACGTTGTCCAAATTCAAAATCAAACCTGAATTTGTACCATTTAAAATTGCATCCAGCAAACTATCAGATTTAGCTAAATCAGTACCTGTCAAATTAACCGTTGAATCTGTTGAGGCGAAGTTAGCTGTAATACCTGAATTTGAATTAAATGTCAAATTAGAAGTTTCAGCGCTCAAATTACCAGCCCCAGACAAATTGCCAACCGCCATAGTTTTGCCGATAAGGCTCAAGTTAGCGTTGTTATTAACGACAATTGATGTTGCATTTTCAACAGAACTGTTACCTTTGATTGTCAAATTAGCAGAATCGGTGCCGTTACCAACAACCAAATTAGCACCATCATTGACAGCCAAAGTTGCATCTTGCAAGTCATTTGAGGTGTACCAATTCAAAGTACCGCTATTTATTTGTGATGTACCACCAAAGAATTTTGCACCTGTCCCGACTGTAACATTTCCGGTTTTGTCTGCTGCTGATGAGTCAACCTGAGAAACAAAACTTCCGTTAAATCTTGAGTTATCCCCATTTAGAACCAAATTACCCAAAGATTCAATTTCGCCTGAACCTGCGATACCATCATCAAAAGTTATTGTACCTGCACCTTTAATAGAGATATGTCCTAATGAATAGATATCATTACCACCGCTTGAATCACTGTTGCCTGTAAATTTAATAATATCATCATCCGATGCTGCATAAAAGTTCAAAACACCGTTTGCTGAGTTATAAATCGCACCACCTAGATTTTCAGCAGTGTTAGATTCAAATACTGAATTTACACCGATATCAACCTTTCCGTCATTGTTTTGAATAACACCACCATTACCTGTATTATTAGTAAGTTTTGCGTTGTTGTTTTCAAATTTTGTGCCACTGATTACGACATCACCGCCATTATTGATAACAGCACTGTTAAAACCTTTATAAGAACTTACATCAATGATATCCAATTCTTGTTGGTCACCAACATTGATACCTTGCAAACCGTTCCCATTACTATCTAGCCCATTGATATACTTACCGTTTTTCGCACCGTAGATAGAGAATTTACTGCCTGCCATAACATTATTGCCGTCAATCCAAGCTGTAACGTCTTCATCATTAACGACATTATAAGTTCTAATAGCTTTCATTGGGTCGGAGTTAATTACTTCGGAAGCAAAACTGTCTGATGCACCAACTCTTGTAAGAGTAATACGATTGCCGTTGATAGCATTTTTGAGTACACTATCATCCCAAGAGATACTCTTTTTCAGATTTATTGAAGTTGTTGTACTGTCTTTTATCGCAGTAGCCAACTCACTAAAACTTGTTACATCTACATCTTGTGCAAAAGTGCTTTGCGCACCCAAAAACATCGCAACAGCAATCGCTGCAAATCTTAAATTCCTACTATTCAAATTCCATATCCTCTTCTAATCACACATTATTATGCCTATATTATATAATAAAAATTTCAGAAAAAAAGAAGGGATTTGTCCATATCTTATAATAAAGGGGATTATGGTGCAAGACTCAGCCCATAGCCAAGGTTTTACATAATGTAACAATTTATTTAAAATTTTGTCAAATTTATCTATAGACACTTGTATTATTATAAAAACAAATACATAATAAATATAGAGGCGTTTATTATTTCAACATGAAAAATACTGTAATTGATGGATAAAAATTTGGCTAAAATTGAACTAAAATTTTAGTATACATATTAGCGATTAAAATATACATAATTTAATGATGGTGAAATTAAAATTGATGAGGTTGTATGAAAAGAACGACAATTACTTCAAAGAAAATTTTAACTGTTAGAAAATCAAAAAATGGCGATTCATTGAATCTTTTATCTGTAGCGGTATTGGCAAGTTCAATGATTATCGGCTCCCCTGCGATGGCTCAAATGGCGCCTACCCCAACTGTACCGTCTTATACACTAGATGATGCGGATAAATCTGACCCAAATTCAGTTAATATTCCTGAGTATAATACAGAAACAGGAGCTGTTACAGATAAATACTACCAAATCAATTATAAGAACACAGAATACGGCGAAGGCACGGAAGATTCTGCTGATTATAAAGCCAAAATACCGACAGATGATGTCGATATTACTGTAAAATATAATAATTCCGATAAAATTTCACGCCTAGAAAATTACTCACCAATAACAGATGAAATCAATGGAATATTTATAAATAACAATATTTCAGATTCTCAATATTCTGTTGGCGGAGCAATTAGAAACGAATCATCTATTAGTACAATCAATGCAGGATTTGTTGCTAATTCAAACTCATCGAATACAAATGCCGAAGGCGGTGCTATTTATAATAGTGGCACAATTAACAACTTGGGTGGATATTTTATCAAAAACTCACTATCTCCAATAACTAGCGGTAGCGCGTATAATATCGGTGGTGCAATTGCAAACACTGGCACTATCGGAAATATCAGCGCTGATTTTATTTCCAATAGTATAATCAATTCTAACGGTAGTGCTACAGCTTTGGGTGGAGCAATTTATAACACAAATTACATAAACAGCATAAACGGAGATTTTGTTAATAATATTATCTCTATTAAAGGAGATGGATTTATTGCAGGCGGTGCGATTTACAACTCTTCAAACTGGGGTAGTAACAATCCGACAATTGGCAGTATCAACGGTAATTTTATAGGCAACTCCTTATCTAATACTGGTACAGCACTCGGTGGAGCGATTTATAACGCATCCGGAGAAAACACCACAGCCACAATAGGTTCAATTACAGGGGATTTTATTAAAAATTCCGTAACCAGTGGCTACGCACGAGGTGGCGCGATTTATAATTCAGGCTCAATTGGTGATATTATGGGCAACTTTATTGAAAACAGCTCAATTAACCAAGGCGGTGCGATTTTCAATAGTAACGAAGGCTCTTATCTTTCATCGCACCCAGTTATAAATAGTATCACTGGTAATTTTATTGGCAATTATTCTACAGGAACAGGTTTCAGTGCAGGTGCTGCTATTTTTAACAGAGGTATCATTACAAATGGTATAAAAGGCTCATTTATTTCAAACTACATTGAATCAGACTACACCGCTCAAGGTGGTGCAATATTCAATTCTAATTATCAAAGCCCAGCTATAATCAATGGTATTGAAGGCGATTTTGTAAATAACAAAATTATATCTACAAATGGATACTCTGCAGGTGGTGCTATCTATAACGAAAAAGGTAAAATTACAGACAAAATTAAGGGTAATTTTATCAGCAACAGTATCGTTGGCAGTGGTGCTGATGGTGCGGCGATAGCCAATGTCTCAGGTGGTCAAATTGCAGACATTGAAGGTAATTTTGTAAACAACACAATTGAGTCAAGCGGTTCTGTAAAAGGTGGAGCTATTGCAAACAGAGACGGCAGTTCCATTGGTAATATTACTGGTGATTTTTACAAAAACAGCGTAAATGCAAGTTCTACAGTTGAAGGTGGTGCTATTTCAAATTCAAGTAGCACAATGGGAAAAATCACAGGTAATTTCATTGAAAATACAGTTATTAGTGATAATGGAACCGTAAAAGGCGGTGCCATCTACAATGACAAACTTGTTGATGGTGGTATCGGTTCAGGTTCAACATTTGTTGGCAACTCAATTTCAACAAAATCAGGTTCTGCCGAAGGCGGTGCAATTTATAACGGCGGATATAATAGCGAAATATCAATGACAGGAAACTCTCCTGTTGAATATTATTTTGCAAATAACTATGCCGAATCGAAAAATCAAACCGCGTATGGTGGTGCAATCTACAACTCAAATGCCACATTTATGAATACTGATATAAAAGCAGATTTCATAGGCAACCATGTTAAAGGTAGCTCAACTTCTGAAGGCGGAGCAATTTTCAACCAAGGAACTATGGGCAGTTTGACAGGAACTTTTGCAAACAATTACGCAGAATCCAACGATTTTACAGCAGGTGGTGCTATATTCAATGGTGGCACACTCGGTACAATTGCAGGTAAATTTGTAAATAACTATGCTGTATCTACAGGCAGTAGCTCTGGCGCCGAAGGCGGAGCAATTTTTTCTTATTCAACACTAAACAACTTAAATGCCGATTTTACAAACAACTATGTTAAAGCAAACGGTCATGTTAAAGGTGGCGCAGTATTTACATACGGTAGTCTATCACTTGATGGAGAACATACCTTTGTCAACAACCGTGCGATATCAAAAGATTACAACGCGCAAGGCGGTGCAATTTATGCAAGCTCAGGAATAGACTCACTAAAAGGTACTTTTGACAAAAACTACGTTGAAGCAGGTCAATTTGTACAAGGTGGTGCGGTATTCACATACGGTCGAATTGAAGATGTAAATACTACAATGGCAAATTCTCACGCTACATCTGCAACTAAAAATGCCGAAGGTGGCGCGCTATACGCAGGTTCTATCGGAAAACTTTCAGGAACGTACTATAACAACTACGTTCAAGCTAAAGATTGGGCAAAAGGCGGTGCAGTATATGCTCGTGGAATTGATACAATAAGTGCAACATTCGCTAACAACAAAGCAACATCTATTGAGGAAAGTGCTTTAGGTGGTGCAGTAAATAGCGAAGGTAATATTGGAAAAATTGAAAACTCAACATTCCAAGCAAACTCTTCAACCTCTAAAAATGGTTACGGACACGGCGGTGCATTATTCACTTCTTCTGATATTGGTGAAATAAAAAATACAAACTTCATAAACAACAACGCCTCAACAGATGGTGGTGCTCTTTGGACAGCTGGTAAAGTTGATAAAATCAGCAATTCCTATTTCAGTGGGAACAAGGCTGGAAATATGGGCGGTGCGATTTATTCTACAGGACAAATCGGAACAATCAGCAATACAAGTTTCGTCAACAACTCCGCTAAATCTGTCGGTGGTGCAATCTACACAACCAACGATTTGAATATTGAATCAACAAACGGCTACACCACTGTCTATAACGGCAACACAGATATGAGTGGTTCTAATGTAATCTATTTGGATAGAGGTGACAGCGCCCCTAAATTGACCATCAACCTAAATGCCAACACGAACGGCAAATTCGTTCTGAATGATTCAATCAACGGTAACAAGCTATATAATCTTAATCTAAACGGTGATAAGTCAGGACAATTCTACATAAATACAGGAATGAAAAACGCTGACATCACCCAAAACAATGTAACAAGTTATTTGGATGAAGGCACAACCCTCAACGGTAACAACAGTTTGAGCATAAATAGCGGTGTTATGAACATTAACCACCTTGGCTTAGCTCCTGTTAGTTTGAGAAGTTTTGCCAACAACGGCACTATTAATATTGATTCTGTTGACATTAACCCTGCAACCGAAACAATGGGCAGAATTACCGCAAATTCTTACGGCACATCTGACGGCACAATCAATGTTAATAATTTGAACATTTTGGCTGACCCAACAAAAGCCACAACAAACGTGCTTTTCGCCGACAAATCTTTTGCCAACACAGTAAAATACCACGGCACAGATTTATATATGGGCAAAATCTACAAATATTCCGTAGGTTACTTGCCTGACTCAGGCGAATTTCAATTTATCCGCGGAGCAGGTTCTAGCGGTGCCGATGCATTCAACCCTTCAGTGCTTTCTACCGCAGTCAACTCACAAGCAGGTACTAACGCTACGGTAAACGAAACTTTCAAATACGTTTTTGAACACGCTGATGCGTTCTCTCAACTACCGTCATTAGACCGTTTTGCAATGATTAACGAAAACAGATACGCATTGAGTACCGATTTCAACGGCAACTTAGGCCCTTCTGCAACCGAATTTAACAACAAAGCTGGATGGTTCAGACCTTATGCAACTTTTGAAAAAATGAATCTGAGAAACGCAAGTGCCGTAAACGCTACAACATACGGTTCATTAGTCGGATTCGATAGCGATTTCCAACATTTTGGCAAAGGTTGGACAGGAATCAGCACTGGCTACATCGGTTATAACGGTTCTCAATTGAGATACTCAGGTGCTGACACAACCATGAACGGCGGTTTGATTGGTTTAACTCAATCTTTCTACAAAGGTAATTTCTGGACAGCCTTGACGCTATCTTCAGGTGCAAGTGTTGGCGAATCTACCACAATGTACGGCAAAGACAACTTTACAACCTTGTTTGCAGGTTTAGGTTCAAAAACAGGTTACAACTTTGAATTTAAGCAAGGCAGATATATTATTCAGCCGATTTGGTTCATGAGCTATACTTTTGCCAAAACATTTGACTACACAAATGCGGCAGGGGTAAGAATGGACTCAGACCCTATGCACTCACTACAACTTAACCCTAGCGTAAGGTTCATTGCAAACTATGAAAACGGCTGGCAACCTTATGTGAGCGTTGGTATGGTTTGGAATGCAATGAGTATTTCTAACGTACACGCAAACGACGTCAAACTACCTGAAGCAAGTATCAAACCATATATCGAATACGGTATTGGTGTCCAAAAACGTTTCCAAGACCACTTTATAGCTTTTGGACAAGCAATGGTAAGAAACGGCGGACGGAACGGTGTTTCACTAACTGCAGGTTTCAGATGGGCAATCGGACACGACAAAGGCAAAGAAAAAGTCAGCTTGCCACAACCTAAATTAACCTTCCGATTGAAAGGCAAAGCGGCTGAAAAATTGGCTGGAGTTACGACTGACGGAATTGCAGATAAGGCAACGGTTAAAGGAATGGACAGTGCAGTTGAGGGTAAAATCTCAGCAAACACAACAGAACAGCCTGCGCGCAAAATCATCAAACAATTGACTCAGGAACAACGCATAAGCCTAGGTGCAAAACCACAAAACTCCACCCGCACCACCTCCCTCGGCTCCCTAAAACAGATGTAGCATAGTTGCAAGAATTGTAAATACCTAGTATGAATATAGAACGACTATATTCATCAGATTTCAATATTTTAGATGATGTCCAACTTGATATTCCTTAATATGATTATCATAAAATGAGGTATAGTATGGCATCAAGCAATAGAAGTATCGAAGAACAAGTAGAAGATTTATGCAAAAAACAATTAAAAAATACAAAATATTTTACTAAAACTGAAACAATAAACGAAGAAATTGAAAAAGCTTTAAAAGAAGCACCTTCTAAAAGTGGTGGCAAAGGAACTAATTACCCTGATATTAAACTTTTTATTGAGACAAAGGATTGTAAATCAATTCCTGTAATGATTGAAGTAAAAGGTAAAAAAGGAGATTTTGTAAAACTCAACTTATTAGGTGAAATAGATAATAAAAAGAAAGATGGAGAGCTAAATTATAATAATATTCAAAAATATGCCATAAATGGAGCAATTCATTATGCAAATGCAATAATTCAATACACTGAAAGTTATAAAGAAGTTATCGCAATTGGCGTTAATGGTTACTATAGTGGAGAAGATTTAATTACTGAGCTTGGGGTTTACTATGTTTCCGCAGAAAATTATTTTATTCCGAAAGAAATTGGTAAATATACAGATTTATCATTTTTACTACCTAAAAACATAGAAAAATTAATTGAAAAAATTAATACCTTAAACTTGTCCCCAGAAGAAATAGAACAAAAAACTAGAGAATTTGAAAATGAAATTGAATTAAGATTAAAAAAATTAAATCAAAAAATGCAAGATGATTTAAGAATCTCTGTCGGTTCAAGAGTTGAACTCGTAACTGGAATGATTATGGCAGGTTTAGGAGTAGAAAACAAAGTTGCACCACTAGAAATCAGAGAATTAAAAGGAGAAACAGGCAAGAAAACTAATGATGGTTGTACAATCATTAATAAAATTGATTCTTTTTTAGCGGAAAGAAACTTACCAGAAGAAAAGAAAGCCATGATTATTAACGACTTATCTAGAGTTTTTATATATTCTGATTTATGGAAACCTGAAAATAAAGAAAGCAAACTAAAAACAGTATATTCAATTGTAAAAAATGAAATAATGCCAATTTTCACATCAGCAAGACACTTAGATTTTACAGGTAAATTATTCAATGTTCTTAATGCTTGGGTTGATATTCCTGATAGTGATAAAAATGATGTTGTTTTAACACCAAGATATGTCACGGACTTAATGGCAAAACTTGCAAAAGTTAATATGGATAGTTATGTCTGGGATTATGCAGTTGGTTCTGCAGGATTTCTTATATCATCTATGAAACTTATGATACAAGATGCAAAAGAAAGGATAACAAGTCCAGACTTATGTAACAAAAAAATTGTAGATATTAAATGTAAGCAATTACTTGGTATTGAAAAAAGAGCTGATATTTACTTACTTGCAGTATTAAACATGATTTTAATGGGAGATGGGTCTTCCAATATTATTCATAAAGACAGCTTAAAAGAATATACCGGAACTTATGAACAAGGGGATTTAAATGGGGAAAAATACCCTGCAAATGTATTTTTATTAAATCCTCCTTACTCCGCTGAAGGCAAAGGTTTTATTTTTGTTGAAAAAGCATTAAAAAGAATGAGTAATGGGAGAGCCGTTGTTTTGATTCAAGAAAATGCTGGTAGTGGTAACGGATTACCCTACACTAAAAACATCTTAAAAAATAACACTTTAGTCGCAAGCATTCATATGTCTGATATTTTTTATGGCAAAGCTGGTGTTCAAACTGCAATATATGTTTTTGATATAGGTATACCACATAATAAAAAACAACTAGTAAAATTCATTGATTTTTCAAATGATGGCTACACAAGACAAAATCGTAAAAAATCCGGACAGGAAACCAATTTAAAAAACACAGACAATGCAATTGAAAGATACGATGAAATTGTTAATTTAGTTTTATATGGGAAAACTTATCTAAATTATTTTACGGAAGAAGAATATACAGAAGATTCAATATCTTTGAATGGTGCAGATTGGACTTTTTCTCAACATAAAAAAATAAACACAACTCCTACAGAAGAAGATTTTAAAAATACAGTAAAAGATTATTTGGCATGGGAAGTTTCTCAAGTATTAAAGGGAGAAAGATTGTGATTAAATTTAAAGACTTTAAAATAAAAGAATTATTCGATATTCATCCCACAAAATCCTATGGATTAACAAATGACAAACTCTTTTGCTCTATTGGAGAAACTCCCGTTGTTGTTAATTCAAGTATTAATAATGGAATTGGTGGGTATGTTGATTTACCACCTACAGAAAAAGGGAATATCATAACTTTTAGTGATACTACAACAGATAGCGCAATCTTTTATCAACCGCATGATTTTATTGGCTATTCACATGTACAAGGTATGTATCCATTGCGTGAAAAGGTCTGGACAGAAAAATCCTTATTGTATTTTCTTACATTATTCAAAAAATGTGCCAAAGGAAGATTTGATTATGCTACAAAGTTCAATAGAGCTATTGCCTTGGAAATGATTGTAAAACTTCCTATAAATAATAAAGGTGAAATTGATTATAAATATATGGAAGATTATATAAGCGAACTCGAAGAGGAGCGTATAAGCGAACTTACCGCTTACCTAAAGAAGCGGATTAAACAATTATGAATTAACTGATGAAGATATCTCAATTTTAAACAAAAAAATTAAGTTTGGAGATTTTAAAATTGAGGATATTTTAACTTGGCAACCTCAAAAAGAAATTGACCCTTTAAAAATTGATTACTTAAAAATTGATAACCAGAAAAAAATCCCATTTTATGGACAAGCAACGATAAACAATGGAATAATTTCATATTTACATTTAACAGAAAAAGTTCTTAATAATAAAGACAGGAAGCCTACAATTCTAATACATTCCAATAATCAAAACGTAGTATATTTAGAAACGCCTTTTTACTTGAAAGATGGACATGGTGCGACAAGTGTCCTACAATCGGATTTTTTAAATAAAAAAAATGCTTTATACATTATGTCTAGTATAAAAAAAGTAATAACTAAAAAATTTTCATATAATAAAAAAGCGACAAAAATTGCACTTAAAAATACTTTAATAAAACTTCCACTCACCAATAATAATAAAATAAATTATGAATATATGGAAAAATATATAATTGCACAACAAAAATTAGCAATTAAAAGTGTTGTTGAATGGAAAGATAAACAAATTGCAATTACAAAACAAATTGCAAATAATAAATAAATTACTAAATGCTCACATTTTTGGATAAGACATCCTTATTTTATTACATCATTGCACAGACTTCCAAAACTTTAGATAATATTTTACACATAGACTAAGAATATGTGTAGTGATATATTGTCTTATTTTCAGTTTTAATACTATTTTCAAATTTTTTATAATATTTACCTAATAGATTTTCACTTGCAGTATATGCCATAAAAACTCCTTTTTATTCTTGGGAACAATTTAGCTTTTTCTATTAAAAAAAGGTTTTAGCTAGTTGCTAAAACCCTTTAAAATAAATGGTTGCGGGAGCTGGATTTGAACCAACGACCTTCGGGTTATGAGCCCGACGAGCTACCAGACTGCTCCATCCCGCGTTATTTAATTTGTATGTAGAGCGAAATACACTCAACATCTATATTATGCTCCGTAAAAATAAAAAATCAAGTACCTTGAAATTTTATTTTAAAAACTTTTACCCCCATAATTAATTATAGGGGAATTATAAGTGTTACCTATGATAAATTTTTTAGTTGAGATTTTTTATAAAACTGGCGAAAGATAAATAAAAAACTATTTGGGTGAAAAATATTTGTATTCTAGTTTTATTTACATGTTTATATAGTAAGTATTTTATAAATACCAA
>DHMN01000036.1:22534-22741 GCA_002405805.1 Cyanobacteria bacterium UBA4641
CAGATTAAGTTAAAAACAAAAAGACTCTTATGAGCCAACGAGCTACCTACTACATATCTTTCAAGGGATTATTACTCCAAATATTTGTTGTTGCAGCATCAAAGAAATTTAATTTTAAAGGAGTTTTATCCATTCTTTTTCTGAAAATATTTAATGCCTTTTCTGAAACCGTTTCATAATTATTTTCAGGGTCATATATGCTAATAT
>DHMN01000077.1:0-14088 GCA_002405805.1 Cyanobacteria bacterium UBA4641
AAGACTGTTTCAGCATCTCTAATAAAACATATTAATCTTATGTAAAATTTGTAATATTTAAGAACCTGAAACTAGTTCAGGGTGACAACATTTCTGAATAAGATAAAATATACGTTGCTATGAAAATTGATTTTTAATCCTTTCAGAATTACAAAATAATAAAGTAGTGTGGGGGAAACGAAGAGTCCCCACAAAAATCTCAATTGTCGGCTCGGTAAAGCCGACCTATAATATCAAATTCCATCATACCTTTTGCGTCAACGAGCTTTTCCTTAACAAAATTATATAACCCCTCGACAAATTATTCTTTTTGTAGTATGTTAGGGCTACATGCAGAAATATAAATGTAAAAGGAGAATTGTAAAATGCAAGTTATATTGAAAAAAGAAGTTCAAAACTTAGGCGAAGTTGGCGACGTTATCAACGTTAAAGACGGTTATGCTAGAAACTTCCTACTTCCTCAAGGTGCAGCAGAAGTTGCAACAGCAGGAGCTTTGGAAAATAGAGAAAAAAATATCGCTAGAATTAAAGCTAAACAAGAAAAATTGCACCAAGAAGCTTTGGAAAAAGCTGCTGCAATTGAAAAATTTGGCAAATTGGAATTGTCTGCTAAAGCTGGCGAATCTGGTAAATTGTTCGGTACAATCACAACTAAAAAATTGGCTGAAGAATTGCAAGCTCAAGCAGGTATTGAAGTTGACAGAAAGTCAGTTTCTCTTAACGCTCCAATTAACAAAATCGGTAACTATGTAATGTTAATCAAATTGACTTCAAAAGTTAAATCAGAATTAAACGTTGTAGTTACAGCATCTGAAGTTGTTAAAGAATCAATCGAAGAATCTTCAGAAGAATCAGCTGAATAGTTTGGCAAAACAGGAGTGCGGATGAATCAATTATCAGACCTAAAACTACAAGCATTAGCAATTGGTTCACTACCTCACAATACTGTTGAGTCGGCAATGGAAGTTGTAAAAAAGGATTTTGCTGAAATTCCTTTTTATCCGCAACTTAGCAATATTAACAGAAACGAAGACATGACTATCCAATTTTTGGAAGGATTGCCTTCGTTTTTGCCTTCTAAGGAAAGTTTTGAGATTGATACAGAAAGTGAAAAGTTTTTTGAAGATTTGGAAAGCTTTTTCACTGATTATGAAGAAATAATCGCAGATACAGATTCAGAAACTTTGGAAAAATATGCAATCAGCAAAGAATTTTCATCAACATTTCCTGAATTTGAAAAAATTATCAAAGATACACAACCAAAATTTGCAAAGGCTCAAATTATCGGTCCGTTCACACTTGCGGCGATGTTGACTGACCAAAATGGAGTTAATGCAATATTTGATGAAACATTGCGCGAAATTGTCGTGAAACTTTTGACGCTAAAGGTTTTATGGCAAATTAAACATATAAAACGTGCCAATCCGACAACAACACCCATTATTTTTATGGATGAGCCAACACTATCTCAACTTGGAACATCTGCTTATCTGACGATTTCAGAAAAAAATGTTGTAGATATGTTGTCCGAAATAAGTGAAATTATCCATCAAAATGGCGGTATCAGTGCGATTCACTGTTGTGGAAAATGTGATTGGACAATTTTGATAAAAGCAAAAGCTGATATTATTAATTTTGATGCATTTGCTTTTTCAGAACATCTTGGCTTGTTTGCACAAGAAATAGATAAATTTTTGAAAAACGGTGGAAAACTTGCGTGGGGATTAGTTCCTACACTTGATGTCGAGGCTTTGAAAAAGATTACCCTTGATGATTTAATCAAAGATTTTGAACAGGGAATAAAATATTTGACTAATAAAGGCATTGATGAGAAACTTATTACAGATAATTCGCTTATAACATCATCTTGCGGAGCAGGCTCATTGAGCGTTGAACTTGCGCAAAAGGCGATGGATTTAGTTTTTGAATTATCAAATGAATTAAGGAAGAGGTTTTAGATTTGACGGTTAAACTTGCAATTACAGGTAAAAGCGGTAGCGGAAAAACAACAATAGTAAAAGCTTTTATGCACATTTTCAAAGAAATGTTTCCGGAAAAATCAATTTTGTTGTTTGATAACGATTTGGCAGGTGAACTTGGACACAGTTTTGGGCTGGATATCAGAAATACAATTTACGGTATCAGGAGCGGAAAACACGAATACAAAACAGGAATTCCCGAAGATATGACTAAACAAGAGTATATCGAATGGGCAATGGAAGATATTTTGGTTCCGATTGATGATAATGTTGATATAATTGTTTCTTGGTTTGTGGGTTCAAAAGATTGCAGATGCCCTATCACAAAACAAATTAATGACGCGGTGTATAAGCTAATCAATCGCTACGATATCGTGATTTTTGACTGTGAATTTGATTTGAAATACTTGAATCAACTTGTGGATATCGACATTGATTCAACAATAATTGTTGCAAGACCATCTGAAGAGTCCGCTCATTTGGCGAAACGTATTGAAGAATTTAGCGCGAAATACGCAGCAGGCAATCAGTTGGGTGTTGTGATAAATAAAGTTGACAATGATAACTTGGCTGCGGTTTATGAGCTTTTGAAAAAATACGATTTGGATGTTCTTGGTACAATTCCGTTTGACAAAGAGTTGAAAAACAATGCAATGTCACGCGAATCTCAAGTTGTTCAAAGTGCAATCAAAGAATTTTATTTTAGGTTAAATTTACCGCAAGCAAAACAATAAGTACCCCCATTGGAGATAAAATGGCAGAAATTTTAGACGGAAAAAAGTTACGAGAAAAGATTTTAACAAATTTAAAAACAAAAATTGACAAATTTGAAACTAAACCAACTCTTGTTGTCATACTTGTTGGGAATAATCCGGCAAGCAAAATTTATGTGAACAATAAGAAAAAAACTGCAGAAAAACTCGGAATCATTTCAGAGGTGATAAATTATCCTGCTGAGACGACAGAATCAGAACTTTTGGCAAAAATCGAAGAACTGAATAATGACCCAAAAGTGACTGCGATATTGGTTCAGTTGCCTTTGCCAAAACATATTTCAAAAGAAAATGTTATCAATACAATTTCTCCAATGAAAGACGTTGACGGTTTTACACCATATAATTTTGGCAAATTGTTTTCCGGCGAAACTCCGACGGTTTATCCGTGCACCCCAAAGGGAATTTTGCTTTTGTTTGATGAATATAATATTGAGTTGGAAGGGAAACACGCTGTTATTATTGGACGCTCAAATATTGTCGGCAGACCGCTTTCACAAATGTTGTTAAACCGCAACGCTACAGTGACAGTATGCCACAGCCATACACAAAACCTTTCAGACATAATAAAAACTGCAGATGTTGTAGTTTCTGCAGCGGGGAAAAAAATTATAGAAGGGAAAATGTTAAAAAATGGTTGTGTGATTGTAGATGTTGGAATTTTCAAAGATGAAAACGGGAAAACCCGCGGAGACGTAGACTTTGAAAGCGCGTCCAAAGTTGCATCGTACATATCACCTGTTCCGGGGGGCGTCGGACCAATGACAATTACGTCATTGATGCTCAACACTGTGGAACTTTTTGAAAGAAACTTATAATTTAAACCGATTAAGAGTTTAATAGGTTCAAAGTACAGCTTGACTTGATGTTGTTGTTTACAAGTGTCTTCAAGCCTGAAATTTCGTTTTCAATAGCTGTCAATTGTGAATCAATAGAATCCTTTTCTGTTTCAAGTTGGTCACTCAAATCTTCATAGTAGATGTAGTTTGCATCATCTGTGTAATCACTGTCATCTAGTCCTGAATATTCTCTTTGGATTGCAGTCATTTGAGATGTTGCATACTGAACTTGGTTTTGAATTGAAGTGTACTGTAATTGTAAAAAGTTTTTTTGTAAAGTCAATAAACTCTTTTGACTTGCCAATGCTAAAAATGCCATATCTCGTCTCCTTATTTAATATATCTTTTTTGCTCTCTCCTATATAAAGTTTTTTTAGAACTCCGAATTTCAGTAAGTGTTTTATTTGTAACATTTGTTTACAATTATGTATTGGTATGGGATGCAACATGTTCCTAGGAAGGGGGTAAAGGGGTATATATTTGAAAGACCATGCACCCCTCTTCCATAATGGGCGAGGAAGCTTTTATTAAACGCACAGGTCATTGTCATTCTGAACTTGATTCAGAATCTTTTCCATATTAATAATTTAACAAATGTTGTAATTGATAAACCTTGATTATTGAAAGGATTCCGAACTAAATTCGGAATGACATAGACCTTTTTGCACAATTGGAGATTCTGAATAGGATAAAATCTAAGCCAAACAAGTTGGCAAGATTTTTAATCCTTTCAGAATGACATGTAGCTTATCACCTATTTATCGTAGGTCGGCTTTACCAAGCCGACAAATTTTAACCGTTGAACTTTGAAGCACCTAACCTACTGTGTTCTTTTGAAAGGGTACAATTGCTACTTCAAAAAATTCCCCCAATAGGTGCCTTTGCCATCCGGACTTTTGTCTTTCAGTGCAAAATACGCACAAGTAAATGCAGGCATATCCGCTCCTAATTCATAATTACAGTATTTTGCGATTTCTGTATCGTCGGTTTTATTGTTGGTTAAACCGTTCCAACTTGTGCCTGTATACGGTACAACCGCGTTATTTGCCGTGAACACGAATACAAATCGGTCATACCCAAGTCTATTTGGTTTATCAATTCCATTTGTGTCTACACAAATTTTTGGACCATAATCAGGAGAATTATAAACTTGATAGGTCGAAGTATCATCTAAAGCATACAAACGCCCAACCATATCCAGCGCCACAGGGGTTTGGTCGCAAGGGTAGAGGTTTAGGGATGTTCCTCCTAAGTTTTGTTGGGTTATCTTTTTTTGATTATCAAAGGTTCTCCATATTCCTTGACCTGACGGAATTGTATAACTTTTGTAATAGCTCATAAAATTTTTTAAAACATTTGTACTACCTGTCGTAGTCCCAGAGTTCAGTACTACATCCGCATCATGGACAGATGATTCTTCTTGAGCGTAAAAAGTCCTTGCTGCTATATTTAATTCGGCATAAGTCTTTTTGAATTGGCTTTCAAGTTTTTTATGTTTTAAGTGTGTCATCAAATTCGGAATTGTCATGGCGGCAATGATTCCGATAATTCCAAGAGTGATAAGAACCTCAGCCAATGTAAAACCAAATTTTACCTTTGTTGGTGGCAAATCTAATGTAAACCCAAACCTACTTTTTATAAATTCATCTCTAATCATTTTTACCTCCATGACCCATATATGGGTCATATGAAATTTATTATACATTACTATCCCATATATGGGTCAAAATTTTAATAAATCTTGAGAAAACTTAATGAAAGAACGAGAAAAATATTATTGTAAAACAATTGGTGAAGCGATTAGGCAAATCAGGATAGAAAAATATCACAAAAGTGCGCTTATGTTTGCCTATGAGAACGATATTCCAAAATCTACTCTGACACGGATTGAGCGAGGGGAAAACGAACCACAGGTTATTACATTGAAGAAAATAGCAGAGGCTTTTGGTTGGTCAATGAGTGAACTTTTTGAAAATATTGAGAAAAATCTACCAAAGGATTTTAAGATTTTTGATGATGAACATTATTAAGGTACATTTTTACAGAATCATGTCATTATGAGGAACTTTGGCTTGCGAATATATAATTGGTTAGTACGAAGTGACGTGGTAATCTACTACGTATCGGTCATATCCCCCACCTCGAAATCAAAGATTTCGGTCCTCCCTCTAGGGGTGGACATTTCTACCTATATATTCAATTCAAGATTCTGAACAGCAAGAAAATTATGCGTTTATTCTTCACGCAAAATTTCTAAGCTTTCAGAATGACAATATAATGTAGTATGGGAAAACGAAGTGTCCAACAGTCATTAGCTGTCGGCATAGTAATGCCTGATAGTACACCATACCCTATTTTGCACGTTGGAAAAAGCCTGCAAGTTCTTTGTGCGGAATAATTTTTGATATCGGTCTTCCGTGTGGGCAGGTGTACGGCATTTTTGTTGTGCGCCATTTCTTTATAATATCTTGCATTTGCCAAATTGATAATTTTGTATTGGCTTTGACAGATGCTTTGCAAGATGTTGTAATCAAAATCTTTTCTTCAAGGTTATCAATATCCCCTTCGATATTATCCAAAATGTCTGCAATAATATCTTTCGGATTAACTTTTGCAAGCAGTTGCGGAACTTTGCGGAAAATTATTTCATTATCGCTGACAAATTCTATTCCATAACCGAATTTTTCAAACTTTTCAATGTTATCCTTAATGATTTCAGCCTCAGTTGATGAAACTTCAACCACATCAGAAACAAACAGCATTTGCGAAATTATATCTTTTTCAGATTTTAGTTTTTCGTAAATGTAGCGTTCTTGCGCGATGTGTTGGTCAACGATTTCCAAACCTTCTTCTACATCAATCAAAATGTAAGTATCGCGGTATTGTCCGATGATATTGTCTTGCGGTTCTTCAACTTTTGGGTGTTCTGTGAAAAACTGTTTTTGCTGAGGTTGTTTAAATGTCTGATTTTGATGTTGGAAATTATTGATTTCGTTATCAGATACATACATTGTATCAGTGTCTTTATCGACAAAAAATTCTTTTGGTTCAGATGTTGGGAATTTGATTACATCTTGCGGATTTTCTTGTGGATTATCAAATGAAATTGACGGCTGAATTTGTGGTTCAAAATTGTTTTGTGATTGGATTTTTGGTTGTTCCACATAGTTTGCCAAACCTGCCTCAACTGCAGAATATATGAAGTTGAAAATTTGGTTAGGGTTTCTGTAGCGCACTTCTTTTTTGGTTGGGTGAACATTCACATCCACGTCATGTGGCGGAATTTCAAGATTCAAGACAACAAACGGATATTTGTTATTGGCTGTCAGGTGTTTATATACCATATCGATTGCTTTTTGGAATATCGGACATTTTACAACACGCGAATTTATATAAATATGATAATTTTTTTTGCTTGAGCGTGTGTAATCAGGTGTGCTGACAAATCCGCTGATTTTTAGTCCTGACAAATCGTCAGTTTTCAAAACTTCTTTCAAATTATTTGTTACATCAGATGAAAAAACTTCTTTAATCGTTTGTGTCAGATTATTTTGTCCGGTTGTATTCAGAACTGTTCTGCCAAACTTTTTCAATTCAATTGCAACTTCAGGATGAGACAACGCAATAGATTGAACAATTTCTTGAATATATGAAAACTCAGTGTTTTGATTTTTTAAGAATTTCAAACGAACCGGAACGTTATAAAATAAATCTCTGATATCCATAATTGTTCCGATTGCACAGCCTGTTTCAACTTGCGAAACTTCAGAGTTTTCACATTTAACCTTTGTTCCTGTTTCAAAATCTTTCGTACGAGTTGTACAAGTCAATTTAGAAATAGAAATAATACTTGCCAGTGCCTCTCCTCTAAAACCCAGTGTATGGATATCAAAAAGGTCTTCATCCTCTTGTAGCTTACTTGTTGCGTGTTTAGAAAAAGCCAACAAAATATCATCAGGGTGGATTCCGCAACCGTTATCCGCAACACGGATATCTCGACATTCGTTGTTGATTTCAACACTGACACGTGTTGCTCCTGCATCAATAGAATTTTCGACAAGCTCTTTTACAACAGATGCAGGACGTTCAATAACTTCTCCTGCCGCAATTTGATTAATTAAATGTTTTGATAACTGTTTGATTCTTGGCACTTTTCTCAACCTTCAATCTCAATCTACATCAAACACAAAATCATCTAAATGTTTGATTACAAATTTGAAACATTTTTATAAGATTGGAGTGTAAAAACAAAGACTTGGATAATTGTAAAAAGACGGAGGGACATTTTGGTAAGAAAAGTTATATCTAATTTGAAATTACAACCGAAAAAACAAGCTGATTTGCAGATTGTAAAAGAGCCTGATGTCAAAACTACCAAGTATAGCGATATCAACCTCAAAAGATGGAGAGATTATGCTCACATTTTGACCGGTACTTTGTGGCAGTTTCCTTCAAGACTTAGAGAACACGGACACTCTAACGAGTATCACGGAAATTATATTCCACAGATTGCTCAACAGATGTATGAAAGATACACAAAGAAAAATGATGTTGTGCTTGATTTGTTCTTCGGTTCAGGAACATCAGGTATTGAAGCAATCAATATGAACAGACGTTGTATCGGTGTTGAATTGAAAGACGATTTGGCAGAAAAAGTTTCTGAAAAATTTACACCAAAACAATTGGTAACAGATGTGAACATAATTTGTGCAGATTCAACATCAGAACTTGCGGTTGATAAAGTTAAAGCAAGATTAGAAATTATGGGCGAAGAAAAAGCACAATTTTTGATGTTACATCCGCCTTATGATGATATTATCAAGTTTTCTGATAAGAAAGAAGATTTGTCTAACTGTGCAACTACAGAAGAATTTTATGACATGTTTGAAAAAGTTGCCAAAAACGGTTATGACCTGTTGGAAAAAGGACGTTTTGCCTGCTTGATTATTGGTGACAGTTATAAAAATTCAGAAGTTCAACCGCTAGGGTTTGAATGTATGAATAGGATGAGAAAATTAGGATTTATCCTGAAATCAACTATTGTCAAAGATATTCAAGGTAACGAAAGAGGAAAAGGCAGAACTGCGAATTTGTGGCGTTATAGAGCGCTTGCCGGCGGTTTTAGTATTTTTACACACGAATATATTTTTGTGTTCCAAAAACCATAGAGTCAGAGGGCGAGAGGGCAGGATGGCAAGCTTTTTAATGGTTTGTCTCTCTAGTGGAATATCATAGGTTGGCATTATAAAAATAGGGTGTCATTCTGAAAGCTTAGAAAATTTGTGTGAAGTATGAACACAAAATTTTCTTGCTATTCAGAATCTCTAATTGAACAAGAAAAACATTGTCACCCTGAACAGCAGGAGCAGAGTGCAAAACGAAGTGGAGTCACGTTTTATGCGACTGCGTAGCTTCAGGGTCTCTAATTGAACGAAAAGGTCTATTGACTATTGTGTTTTATTTGAGATTCCGAAACAAGTTCGGAATGACATAGACCTATGTGTTTAATTAAAATATTCTAAAAACCACTCACCATAGCTTTCAGCCGTACGGCACGCAGGCTCACTCAATTCGCATTGCTCGTTGATTCAGCTAATGTCCATTGGAGAGGGTATAAAAATATTTACCCTTACTTATCCGCAATGGAAAAATTATCGTTCATTTCGAGTTCGAGCTGTCTTATTATCTCTGACAGCGGAATATTCAGCGCCTCTGAAATTCGCCATAACATTACAATCTTGGGTTCAATTTGTCCGTTCTCTATCCTGCTCAAATTTCCAGGACTAAGTTCATATTCATAAGAAAACGTATTTAAACTCTTTCCTGTCTTTTCAATACGATATCTCTTGATAATTTTACCAAGGGCTTTAATTAATTGTAACGTTTTATCATTTTTGTATTGCATACATGCAATCTTACGATGTAGAATTATTTCAAGTGTTGCATACATAAAATGGAGAGTAACGACAAATGTTTGGATTAAGAACTAAAAAAACAAAATCAAGTGATAAGCAGGTAAAAGTTGCTACGCACACAGATTTGCAACAAACTAAGGCTAGATTTGGTTTTACTTTAGCAGAAGTGCTTATCACACTTGGGATAATTGGTGTAGTTGCAGCTATAACTATTCCTAATTTAATGACAGCGTACAAAGCTAAGAAAATGCGCTCACAGTTTTTGAAATCCTATTCGGTAATTCAACAAGCCTTTAGGCAGATGGAAGTGGATGACGTCTCAACAGATATTAGCACTTATTCAGGCAAAATGGGGTCGTTTTATGATGCGTTCAAAACACGATTCAATGGTGCACATTGGTGCGGATATTATGACAATACATCTTCAAGTTTGCCATGCGCTAAAGACCCAACATACAAAACTTTAAACGGCAGGCACACATTAGATAAAAATTTGTTTGATGATGGGCAATTTGTTTTGCCGGATGGAACACTTGTCATAATAGAAAATCCAAATACCTCTGGTGCCGGCAGGGTTTGGATTTTTGTTGACCTCAACGGTTACGGAAATCCCCCAAACCGTCTTGGATATGATTTGTTTGTTTTTCAGTTTGTTGAAGGTGAATTACGCACAATGGGCGACTTACAGACCACATATACGAATGTGGACAAATATTGTAACCTGAAATCATCAGATATCTTTAATGGAATTACCTGCGCCCAAAAGGCAAAAGAAAATTCAGACTATTTTTATTGGGTAGTTAAGAATGTGAAGTAGGGGGGACTTGATAGTTAAAACCAAAATGTCATTGTCATTCTGCCTAAACATCTAGCTTTATTCCCCCTTGCGCAAGGCAAATTTGCAACCGCAGTAATTCTGTCTATACAAATTCAGCGCCTTGGAAATTTGATTGGTTTTTAGAAATCCATCCTGTTTTCTAAAATTCGTAGCAAGGTACTCCAAACCGTACTTATTGGCAATCTGTTCACCGATTTTGGTCAATTTTTCATAATTTTTGTGCGGACTAATCACCATTGAAGTCGTAAAAACATCAATCCCTAATTCTTTTGCCTTTTTTGCAGCGTTAGACAAGCGCAATTCAAAGCATTTGTCACACCTTAACCCTTTTTCAGGCTCATTTTCAAGCCCTTTCACCCAGTCATAATAAACCTGTGGTTCATAGTTCCCAATTATCAATTCACAGCCCAAATGCTTACATAAAATCTTTTCTGCCTCGAGCCTGATATTATACTCTTCTTCCGGAAAAATATTTGGGTTGTAAAAATACACAACAACAGAATATCCCATATCCTGTAATAAAGATATGGGATAACCTGAACATATACCGCAACAAGCGTGCAGCAATATTTTTTTATTAGAACATTTTGTGTTTTGGTTTCCCACCGTTTTCCTCGATTAGTTTTTTCAATGCAGGATAACCGCCTTTTGGAATACCCATTTCAAATTTGCCGTTAAGTTCAAATGTCGGAGTACCGATTTGTTTTTTCGCAACAGCATATTGAATATCTGTTTGGATAATTTTGTTTACCGCATCGCTATGAGCATCTTTTTGAAGTTTATCCATATCTAAGCCAAAACCTGATTCACTCAAAACCTTAATTACATCATCTTCTGTTGCAGGTTTTTTGTCAAATAACAAAGAATTAACTTCCCAGAATTTACCTTGTAATTGAGCAGCCTCAGCGTATTGTGCCATTGTACAAGAACCATGGTGAAATTCTTGTTTTAAGTATGGGTTACAATCCATGTCAAGTGGCAGACTGTGGTGTTCAATTCTAACATTGTCAAAATCTCTTGTAAGTTTGTGAATCATCATATTAAATACATAACACATTGGGCACATATAGTCTGAATAAATATCAATTACAACGGCATCTTTAGCCTCTGAACCAAGAACATTACCTGTAATTGCATATTTATTAGTTTTGGCATTAATAAATTCTCCATAAGCACGTTGAGTTTTTAGAGCCGGTGCAAAATGAGCTGAGGTATAAGCCCAACCTAAAAATCCAACAGCAACAATCATTACTACAGAAAAAGCAATTCTATAAGGAACATGGTTTAAAGCCTCAACAAAATCTAACCAACTTTGTTTAATTGCGCCGACAAAGTTACCCTTAATACCTTCAACAGCAAAAATACCGATACATAAATCGATTACATAAGTAATTGCGCACATAATGCATAGCTTATGGATACCAAATAAGCTGATACATAACAAAATCATTGAAATTACAAATGAAATTAATCCTAATGATGCGATATAGTGGAATTTGTGTTTGAAAACTTCTAAGAACTTCAAAAACGGAATCTTTTTAAGTTTATCAACACACAATAACATTATGATAAATGAATACAAGAATAATCCCCAATACGCCAACGGCACACCAAAGAATTGAGATTCTGTTGTTCTTGCTACACCATCACAATCTACAAAATCACTTATTGAACAAAAACTTGGCAATGCATACATATCAAAATTTGCTTCATAATAAATATAAGCCAAGTCAACTGTCACTAAAAATCCTAAAATTACCAAAATACTGATAAAAATAGTTTTTTTCAAGTCTCTGCCACTATCAACGGATGTCATTTCTTCCGCTTCGGTGAGTTTTTTATCTTCTTCCATAATTTCTCCCTTCATACTTTTAGGTATATTTTACCTTTATAGTGTGAATTAATCAACCAACTTAATAACTATAAAACTTGAACAAAATTTGCATTAATGTTAAAATACAATCCGAATGAGGGCTGATTGCGTGAAACGAGAATTTTTAAAACAGTTTTTGAATAAAATCTCAAACTTTCCAAGTTGGGTAAAGGAAATCATCTACAACAAGTTATCAGAAGAACTTGACAACAAAGAAAATCCTGCCTATATTTTTGCAGCATACAAACCGATATTGACTTATAAAGGCAGATGTGAGTTAGAATTCAGAAAATCAGGTTTTGACAACAATATTTATAACATATTGCAAGGCGCTGATTCTGATTGCAGTATTTCTGAAATTACACTAAACACATACCTTTCAATGGAAGAACTTGCAGGATATTTTTTATTTTGCGTAGACGAAGGCTGTTTTGAAATTCCTGACAACTCTCAAATCCTTAACATTGCAGGATTTTTGACAGGTAAATACAATACAGGTGAATATTTTGTAAACAGTGGTACGATTACAGAATCTCAACTTGATGATGCGGTAAAAAATAACAACCACAAAGAATCAAACAAAAAATTCGGTCAAATCCTTGTCGATTTGGGTTTAATTTCACAAAAACAACTTGATACAATTTTATCAATAAAAGAAGAGGCAAAAAAACGCTTTATTCTTGACTACAACGATGTTCCAAAATTCAATTCCGAATATACAAAAGAAAAAGACAATTATGAAAAACAAATTGAAGATTTGAAACAAGAAAACGCAATTTTGAAGAAAAAACTAGAACAATTATTAACAATGGTGAAACGAAATGATTAAAAAGAATACTGAACCCGCAAAACTTGTAATTTATAACAGAGACGGACTAATTGAGAAAGAACACTTTGGCTATGTTGTGAGATGTGACAGAGACCGTGTTATTGAAAAAATCGGAGATGATAAAAATTATCCGTTTTATATGCGCTCTTGTGCAAAACCGCTCCAAGCAGCACTTATGATTGATTACGAATTGGATAAAAAATTCAATTTGACAGAAGAAGAAATCGCGATTTGTGCAGCATCCCATGCCGGTGAAAAAATCCATGTTGATATTGTGAAAAGAATTTTGGACAAATTGGGGATTTCGCCATCAAAGTTAAAATGCGGAAATCACGAACCGATTTCAAAAACCGCGCAAAATGAATTGCTGTTAAACGGCGAAGAACCTAGTGCAATTCACAACAATTGTTCAGGCAAACACGCAATGATGCTTGGACTGTGCAAATTGAACGACTGGGATATGGACAACTATGACAATATTAACCATCCGTTGCAACAAGAGATTATAAAAAAAATATATGAACTTTGCGAAATTAAAACAGAATATCCGATAACAAAGGACGGATGTGGTGTTCCAATTCCTTCAATGCCGTTGGTTAATATGGCAAAAGGGTATTTAAATCTATTTTGCAACCCAAAATACGCAAGACTTAAAAATGCATTTTTAAATCACTCTTACGTAATCGGTGGCGAAGATAGAACAGACACAATGATTATTGAAAACTCTGACAATTTGGTTGCCAAAGTCGGTGCCGGCGGACTTTGTATCGTTGTAAACACTGAACTTGAAGAGGCTTTTGTTGTCAAGATTTGTGATGCTGATATGACAGCCAGAGAATTTGTGACAGTAGATTTGATTAACAATTTACGTTGGACAAATATCAAACTTTGCCACGACATTGAGACAAATTTGCACGACAAAGTCGGCGAAGTTGTAACATTGTTGAAGTAGAGTTGCGTGCCGTATGGCTGAGGGCTAGGGTGAGGGGTTTTCAGAATCCCTAATTAAGCACATAGGTCATTGTCATTCTGAACTTTACAA
>DHMN01000077.1:14126-14344 GCA_002405805.1 Cyanobacteria bacterium UBA4641
GAACTTTACAAAGCGAACCATTGAGCTAGAGCGAAATGTGTGAGCCTGTATGCGGGCGCAGGCTGAGCTGATTCAGAATCTATCAATGTTGATTTTAAAAATTGACACATTAAATCATCAGAAAAACCAATATTTTTAGATAAATCATTAAACCCAGAATTTTCTTTTTGAATTAATTCAATTTTCCATTTTCTTTTCCAATTTTTTAATTGTTTTTC
>DHMN01000047.1 GCA_002405805.1 Cyanobacteria bacterium UBA4641
TGTACAATTACGAGGAAAGTTTATTATTCTAGTCAGTTCAGGGTGACATAGACCTTTTTATTCAATTAGACATTCCGAAATAGTTCGTAGGTCGGCATTGCTATGCCGACAAAAATCAACATTGATAGATTCTGAATAGGATAAAATCTACGTTGCTATGCAACTTGATTTTTAATCCTTTCAGAATGACAAGATAAAAAAAGTTACATCATAAACTTAACTGTCATTCTGAACTAGTTTCAGAATCTCTAACCAAACAAATTGGTCTGGTGTTCCAAATTTTACATGACTTGCGAAAATTTTATTTGTATTATATTATTAAAATATATTTAAAAAGTGAGGTTATATTATAATGGATCAAATTATTAAAGTAGCGTGGGATTTGAACGAAAATACCGATAACAGATATAAATTGGTTTACGAAATTGCTGAACTTGCTAAAAAAATCGTTGACGAAAACCAAGCAAGAAAAGCTCGTGAAGATTTCGGTTTTGAAGAAGTTCACGAAACTACTTATACTAAAGAAAACCCTGTTGAACACGCTTTGATGGTTAAAGCATCAGAAGCTGATGACAACAGATTGGTAGGTTAATAATTTTTTAGAAAATGCACAGAGGTCATGGGGCTTTTGTGCATTTTACTGTGAAGTTTTGTGCAAGAGTTGGGGTAACTATTATGATGAAAGAAACTTTAGATTATATTCAAACTTATACGGATGATTTTAAGCCTGAAATCGGTATTGTTCTAGGTTCAGGACTTGGAGATTTGGCAGATACGTATTGCGAGTTTGCTATTCCTTATGACAAGATTCCGGGGTTTGCAAAATCTACTGTAGAAGGGCACAAAGGTCAGCTCGTTTTTGCACAAATAAACAAAAAAAATGTTGTAATGATGCAGGGTAGAAACCATTTTTATGAAGGTCATTCTATGCAAGATGTTACATACCCTATCAAGGTTATGAAAAAATTGGGAGTAAAAACAGTAATCATTACAAATGCTGCAGGTGCGATTAACAAAAGTTTCCGTCCGGGGGATTTGATGGTTATCACAGACCATATCAATTTGATGGGCACAAATCCGCTTATCGGTCCGAATGACCCTGAATTGGGTGTACGTTTCCCTGATATGTCAGAAGTTTATAACAAAAATCTTATCAAAATTGTAGATGCCGCAGGCAGATTGCTAAAACTTGATTTAAAACACGGTGTTTATGTTGCAACCACAGGTCCAAGCTACGAAACTCCTGCCGAAATTAAGATGGCAAGATTTATGGGTGGAGATGCTGCAGGTATGTCAACTGTTCCGGAGGCAATTGTTGCCAATTATTGTGGAATGAAAGTTATCGGTATCAGTTGTATTTCAAATTTTGCAACAGGTATTTCATCTAAAAAGCTTTCTCATGACGAGGTTATCGAGACAACAGAAAAAGTTAAAGCTAAGTTTAAAGAGTTGATTTTGTTGTTGTTGAAGAATATTTAACTGCGGATTTTTGCAAGTGCGCCGTAGGCATTGTTGAACAAAAGAGACTATGTCATTCCGATGTGTTATATCTTAGACTCTGAACTAACCATCCTGCCCTCTTGCCATCCAGCCTTCTTGCCCTCTGAACCACTACCTACACTTGTGCAAGATACGCGGATTTTTCTTGTCGCGCACATATAATGGCTTACTATATTTGCCACTTGTGGTTGGTTGATAAGATGTTTTTGTCTGCTCTTTATAATATTTTTTCGGCGGTTCTGAAGAAAAACTGTCACTTGGGGTAATTTCACCGCTTTCAATCGCCTCGATATATTTATATGTGGCGTCAATTCTTTGCTGCGGAACTGATTGTATTTTTGACAACTCTTTCATAAAATTTGGCTGAAATTGTGAAGTCATAATATATCCGATTAGACTAAACGCTGTAGATATAACTAAAATTATCCAAATATGTTTCACAAAATCATGCATACAAACAGAATAACAAATCAAAAATAATAAGTAAATATTTAGCAAAAATAATATTAAAAATTTGTGTAAAAATCTTATGTTTATTATAATATTAATATTAAAGTAAGTGAACTAACTTTTTGAAAAAGGAGAGTAAAAAATGATTAAAAAGTTTAATTCACCAATGGCATTATTGGCGATGTTTGCCGTAATGTTTCTTGGTATTTCACCTGCGTTAGCAAGTGAAGCCGATTTGGTTGTTCCAAGTATCCGCCAAATTTCACCAAGCAGTTACACATTGCTTGTGATAGGTATTTGTATCTCCGTAATCGGCTTAGTTTTCGGTCTTATCGAATTTTTGAAGATTAGAAAATTAGACGTTCATAAAGCTATGGACGATGTGGGCAATACTATTTTTGAAACTTGTAAAACTTATTTGGTACAACAAGGTAAATTCCTTCTTGTATTGGAAATTTTAATCGGTTTATGTATTGCATTTTATTTCGGTTACTTGCAACACATGGGTGTTAAAGGTGTTTTGACAATCCTTGCTTGGTCAGTAATCGGTATTTTGGGTTCTTATTCTGTTGCTTGGTTTGGTATCAGAATGAACACTTTGGCAAACTCAAGAACTGCATTTGCAGCACTAAAAGGTAACCCATTGAATACAATGAATATTCCTTTAAAAGCAGGTATGAGTATCGGTGTATTATTAGTATCGGTTGAATTGATTATGATGCTTTTAATCTTGTTATTTGTCCCTGGTCATATTGCAGGTGCTTGTTTCATCGGTTTTGCTATCGGTGAATCTCTAGGTGCATCTGCTCTTCGTGTTGCAGGTGGTATCTTTACAAAAATCGCTGATATCGGTTCAGATTTGATGAAAATCCAATTCGGTATCAAAGAAGATGACCCTAGAAACCCTGGTGTAATCGCCGATTGTACTGGTGATAACGCAGGTGACTCTATCGGACCTACAGCAGACGGTTTTGAAACATACGGTGTAACCGGTGTTGCTTTGGTAAGTTTCATCTTGTTGGCTGTTATGGGTAAAGAAAATCAAGTTCAATTGTTGGCTTGGATTTTCGTTATGAGATTCTTAATGATTGTAACTTCAGTAGTTGCATATTGGTTAAACGGACTTTGGGACAGATTTGTTTATGCTCCTAAAGTTGAAAAATTTGACTTTGAAGCTCCATTGACCAGATTAGTTTGGGTTACTTCAATCCTATCTATCTGTATGACTTTTGGTGTAAGCCACTGGTTATTGAGCAGCTTAGGTAATAATATCTGGTTGATTTTATCTTGTATTATTTCTTGCGGTACTTTAGGTGCAGCATTAATTCCGGAATTTACAAAGATATTTACATCTCCTAAAGCAAAACATACAGAAGAAGTTGTTACAGCTTCTCGTGAAGGCGGTGCATCATTGACAATTCTATCAGGTATCGTTTCAGGTAACTTCTCAGGTTTCTGGATTGGTATGATTATCGTATTGTTGATGGCTCTAGCTTATATCGCAAGTACATACATCCCAGAAGGCGTAATGATTTACCCTTCAGTATTTGCATTTGGTCTTGTTGCTTTTGGTTTCTTAGGCATGGGACCTGTAACAATCGCCGTAGACTCATACGGTCCTGTTACTGATAACGCTCAATCAGTTTACGAATTATCATTGATTGAAGAAATTCCTGATGTTCAAGGTCAAATCAAAGAACAATATGGCTTTGATGCTGATTTTGAAAACGCTAAACAATACTTAGAAGAAAATGATGGCGCAGGTAACACATTCAAAGCAACTTCAAAACCTGTACTTATCGGTACAGCTGTTGTTGGTGCTACAACAATGATTTTCTCATTGATTTTGGTTATCCAAAAGACATTAGGTGTTCAACCTGAAATGATTTTGAACTTGTTAAACCCTTACACATTGTTAGGTCTATTAACAGGTGGTGCAGTAATTTACTGGTTCAGTGGCGCATCTATGCAAGCTGTTACAACAGGTGCATACAGAGCTGTTGAATACATCAAAGAAAACATCAAATTAGGCGATGCTGATGAAAAGAGTGCTAATGTTGCAAATTCAAAAGAAGTTGTAAAAATTTGTACTCAATATGCTCAAAAAGGTATGATTAACATCTTCATCGCATTATTCTCATTTGCATTGGCTCTAGCTTGCTTGTCAGCTCCTGGATGCAAAACTCAATTAGCAGTTTCATTCTTCGTAAGTTACTTGATTGCAATTGCTGTATTTGGTTTGTTCCAAGCTGTATTTATGGCTAATGCCGGTGGCTGTTGGGACAACGCTAAGAAAATCGTTGAAGTTGACCTTAAAGAAAAAGGAACTCCACTTCACGAAGCAACTGTTGTTGGTGATACTGTCGGTGACCCATTCAAAGATACATCTTCAGTAGCTATGAACCCAATCATCAAATTTACAACATTGTTTGGTTTGTTGGCAATGGAAATTGCTATCAACGAATCATTCAGAAAAGTTGCACCTATCGCAGGTATCATCTTGTTGATTATTGCACTTATCTTTGTTGTAAGGTCTTTCTACGGAATGAGAATTCCTAATAAGAAATAATCTTTGAAGAGATAAACAATTGGAAGGCGGATTTGACAAATGTCAAATCCGCCTTTTTATATAAAAACTCTTTTTAAAACTTTTTGTTATAATTTTATGTGGAGGTTATTATGGTTGAATTTAATTTGGTAAAATATTCAGAAATTTCTGATTTGGCAAAACTAGCATCATCAATTTGGCATGAATATTGGACAGTGATATTGTCACCTGAACAAATTGATTATATGGTTGAAAATTTTCAATCAGAAAAAGCAATAAAAAATCAGTATGACAATGAAAAATACAGCTACTATTTTATAAATTGTGATGGTGAAAATATCGGCTACTTTGGCATTTCAGATAAAGAAAATTATTTATTTTTATCAAAGTTATATATTTCAAAAGAGTTTCGTCACAGAGGAATTGGCGCTCTTGCGTTTGAAAAAATAAAACAAATTGCAAAGGGTGGTGGTTTTAACTCAATCAGATTAACGGTAAATAAATACAACAAAAACACCTTTGCTGCATACAACAAATACGGATTCAAAACCATTGATTCAGTCGTGACCGATATCGGCTCAGGCTTTGTAATGGATGATTATATTATGGAGTACCAATAATGCAATACGATGAACTGGGAAAATATATAAAACTTAAAAGAGAAGAAACCGGCCTGTCTCTAAATAAATTTGCTCAAGATGCGGATGTAGATTGCGCAATACTTTGCCGAATAGAAAATCAAAAGCAAGGAATTAAGTTAAACATTTTAGAAAAAATTGCAAATAAATCTGGAAAATCACCTGCTGATTTTTTGAAAGATTTTGAAAATTATATAAATTATTCTTAACATACTAACAAATTTAAAATTTTCGACATTTTTATATATTACAAAACTTAAAATTGACTTGTAGATACTCTCTGTCAGTCTTATAATTGACCATGCTGAAGTGCTTTAATGAAAGGATTAAGAATATGTCTGTACTTGAAGAAAAAACTTACCCACAATTGGAAAGAGCCATTAACCCAACTCACGATATCAAATTGTTCGCAGGTCGCTCAAATCCACAATTGGCGCAAGAAATTGCTGATAATTTAGGAACAACGGTTGGTCCTATGGTTGTAAAAAATTTCGCAGATGGTGAGATTTATGTTCAAGTAAAAGAAAGTGTACGTGGAGACGATGTATTTATCGTTCAACCTGTATGCAACCCTGTTAATGAAAATTTGATGGAATTATTGATTATTATTGATGCGTTTAAACGTGCAAGTGCAAAAACAATCACAGCAGTAATTCCTTATTACGGTTACGCAAGACAAGATAGAAAAACTTCAGGCAGAGAGGCTATCACCGCAAAACTCGTTGCAGATTTGTTGACTACAGCAGGAGCGGATAGAGTTTTGGCAATGGATTTACACACAGGTCAAATCCAAGGATTCTTCAATATCTTGGTTGACCACATTTTCGCAACTAACGTTATCGTTAATTATATCAAAGATTTAGGTATCGACCCTGAAAACCTTGTTGCAGTTTCCCCTGATATGGGCGGAGCAAATAGAACAAGACATTTTGCAAAAAAACTTGATTGCCCTATCGCAATCATTGATAAACGTAGAGACAAACACAACGAGGCAATTGCAACCAATGTTATTGGCGATGTTGAAGGCAAAGTTTGCTTGATGTTTGACGATATTATTGATACAGCAGGTACAATTTGTGAGGCTGCAAAACTTTTGAAATCAAAAGGCGCTAAAGAAATTTACGTAGGTGCAACCCACCCTGTATTTTCAGGTCCTGCAGTAGAAAGATTGGGCGCAGCTCCGATTACAGAATGTATCGTAACAAACACAATTCCGCTTGATATGAGCAAAATGCCTTCAAATATTAAACAGATTTCTGTTGCTCCGTTGTTGGCTCAAGCTATCTCAAGAATACATGACGATGAATCAATCAGTTCATTGTTCGGATTTGAAAAAGAAATGCAAGTTTAATAAACAGACTTATATTGCTGGAAGATGAAAAAGAGAAGAAGGCAGGATTTATTCTTGCCTTCGTTTTTATTATTTTGAGCTAATATTTCATAAAAAAAAGCCGTTTCAAAAAGAACGGCTACCAGACTTGGGGAGGAGGTATGAAAAACTTTCGTTTTTCATATCTATGTTATTAATATCGACCACAATTTTTATTTCTTTAGCCAATTGCCAAAAATCTCCTCCATTTGGAGGAGATTAAAAGGTTTTACAAATAAATAATGTCATTCTGTAAGCTTAGAAAATTTGTATGAGCTTTGCGAATACATAATTTCCTTGCTATTCAGAATCTACACCTCTCTCCCTCAAGGGCGAGGGAACTTGTGTCACCCTGAACAGCAGGAGCAGAGCGCAAAACGAAGTGGAGTCACGTTTTATGCGACTGCGTAGTTTCAGGGTCTCAAATATTACAAATTTCACATAAGACTAATATGTTTTATTTGAGATGCTGAAACACCGAGTAGGAACAGAATATTACGTTTCGATTTCATCTCAACTCATATTCTAGTCAGTTCAGCATGACTGAAATCAAATGGATAGACCCTGAATCAAGTTCAGGGTGACAGGTGTGCTTTTTAAAATCAGCATTGATAGATTCTGAATAGGATAAAATCTACGTTGCTGCGCTCCTTGATTTTTAATCCTTTCAGAATGACATGTAAAAAGTCGCGTGGGGAAAACGAAGGGTCCCCAAAAATTAAATTTTTCGGTATGGCACGACCTACACATCTGCCCGTGGCATAAAGGACAAACATGCAACTCTACTTACTTCAAAACTTCAATAACATCATAATCTGTCAAATATGGCAAATGCTCTTCGGTTATCAATTCCCCAGGGAGTAAAATCGAAATCCCCGGAGGACATTCGGCAACAACTTCACCTGACAATCTGCCAACAGCTTGCTCTTTTGGAATAATTTCTTTTTCTGAAAAATACGCATCACGCAAACTCATTTTGATAATTGGTGTGAGCATTGGCATGTGTTTTTTGTTTTCTAAATAATAAATATCTTTATAATTGTGTGTGTCAATTTTATGCAAACATTGAGCCAAGTATTCAAAATCAGAACGTTTGTTTCCGATATTTGAAAGAACCAACAAACCTGCATCTGATGCACTTTCTACCTCAATACCAAAATCGATTTCTAAAATTGACTCTAGGCGTTTCCCAGACAAACCATCAGCTTTTATAAAGATTTTAGTAACATCTGTTTTATATCCAAACCCTGATTTTAAGTGATGGATAGACTTCATTTTGTCAATTTCAGAACGCAAAAATTTTGCATTCGCAATTGCTTTTGATAATTGTTTTTGTCCTCTTTCGCTTTGCAAATTGGCTCTTGCAGCATCTAAACTTCCCAAAAGCATCAAAGACGGACTTGTTGTATGCAATAACATCAGCGCACGCTCAACATCTTCCACACAAATTTTAGAATTTTCGCTGACATGCAACATTGAAGATTGGCTCATACTCCCACCTGTTTTGTGGAGTGAATGTACAACAATATCAGCCCCAAGCTTTAGTGAACTTGTCGGTAGTTTGTCGTTGAAATTCCACAAACAACCATGCGCCTCGTCAACTATCAGTGGAACATCAAATTTTTTACAGATTTTTGCAATAGATTCAATATCTGAAACAACCCCCTCATAAGTCGGATTTGTAATCCAAACAGCAGATACATCGTCGTTATTTTCTAGCAGTGTTTCAACATCTTTTGCTTCAATATTTCCCCACAATCCCCAGTCGCTTAGCTTTTCAGGAACAATCCACAAAGGTTCCGCCCCTGAAATAATCAAGCCTGTCAAAATTGAGCGGTGACAATTTCTGTTTACGATAACTTTTTGACCTTTTCTGGTTAAACCCATTGCTATTGCAAGGTTTCCGATAGTTGAACCATTAATCAAAAAGAAGGTTCGTTTTGCGCCGAAAGCTTCTGCAGCAAGTTCTTCAGCCTCTTTGATAGGACCTGTTGCAGGAGTCAAAGTGCCCAAATTGTCAAATTCATCTGTTGTATCAACCATAAGTGCTCTTTTGCCGACCAAACGCCTAAATTCAGGCAATGTTCCCAAACCTTTGGTATGACCGGGGATATGGAATTGATAAGTCGGATGATTGTAAGCTGTTTTTAGGGCTTCTACAATTGGGGCTTTTATCTTTGTTTGTTTATTGTTTTTAACTTTATTCGGCATAATTAAAATATACTACAAAAACTTTTAAATCTGTAAAAAATGTGTTATAATCTTTACACAGATGAAAAAGCTTTTGTATCTAATATTAATTTCGGTATTATGCATTAACCCTATGTTAAAATCATTTGGTTCTGACGACTTTTCGGATGAGTTATTAGAAAATCCTCAACAAGATGAAATTATCCTAAATTTGGATGAGTCTGAAAAACTTGCGTATTCTTCAATTGTCCCAAGTGCAGTATCCATCCAACACGAATATTCAAAAGAATTACCAAAAGAGAATTTCAAAAAAAAACTATTTAAACTAAATTCGACCTTGAATGATAACGAAGATAACAACAATGACGTTATGGACAACGCCGAATTGGATTTTGAAATTTTTAGAATTTTTGACGAGAATAAAGAAATCAGTGAAGACACCCTTGTTGGAAAGATTATTCATAGCAAAATTCGACGAACTGATGTTCCGTCATATTTATTAAAAGATGATTTAACCTTTGAATATGAAAACGGACCAATCCGTAAAATTCAAGCCTTTGGGGCATATCGTGGGTCTGTAAATTCTCTTTGGCGAGCTAGTGAATATTCAACAGAATACGAAAATTTGACAACGCAATTTGGGCTATACGGTTCATTTCGGAAATCCGGTAACAAATTCAAGACTGTAATAAACCCTATACCAAAAGACGGTTTGAATTATATCGATAGCCTGTTCGGAGATTTTTATTATTTGAATACAAATGTTCCTCATCATCAAATAATTGCAGGATATTCAAGAGTTCAAGCAGGTATTGAAGGTGGTACTTCTACCTATATTTTACCATTTGTTATGCGCTCTCAAATTGCAAGAAATTTTGCGAATGCTCGTTCAATGTCAGTCAAAGTCATTGGGAATTACCAATACTTCGATTATAACATGTCAGTTGGCAGCTCAGGCAGATATATTACAAGTGGAATGCCCGGAACTGAATTTAATGGTTGGCTAAACGTAAAACCTTTTGGGAATAAAAGTGACAAGTATGGAAAATTAACCATTGGCGGAGGTTTTAATGGCGGTCACAACCAAATTGATTATTCTGTAGCAAGTGGTTATATCGGATACCACCATAAAAAGCTATGGACAAATTTTGAAGCTGCAATTGCAGATGGATATAGCGGTTCCAAAGGTATCAGCTCGAACAAAGCTTGCGGTTGGGCTGCAACAGTTGGGTGGAAATTCAATCCACATCTTCAATTGATTGGCAGAATTGACCAATTTGACCCTGATAGAAATGTTTCCCATAATTTGCAACGTGAATACACAATGGGGTTAAACTGGTTCATTCGTGGTCAGGCGCTCAAAGTTATGCTGAACTATGTTTTTTGTGACAGCCAAAATCGACCAAACAGCCACAAGATTATCCTCGCCACCCAATTTCTTTTGTAAAGTCGAGAGACACCTGTTGCTATTTAGAGATTCGGAGTAATATGAATTTTTGTTTTGTCATTCTGAAAGGATTAAAAATCAAGTTGCATAGCAACGTAGATTTTAGCCTATTCAGAATCTCTAACCGAACACTCCTGTCAATATTACCCTTAACTCGTTTCAGGGTCTTAAATATTACAAATTATACATAAGGCTAATATGTTCCAATTTGAGATGCTGAAACAAGTTCAGCATGACTGAAGGTAGGTCGGCATTGCCATGCCGACATGTAAATTCTACAAAACCTCACCTTTTGCCAGAAATTCTAACAGACTCACGACTTTGGTCTTCCCTTTTAATAGTGCAAGTCCGATTTTCAAACCTGCAACACATGCCGGACAAGTCGTAATAACATAATCTGCGTTCGTTCTGATAATATTTTGCGCTTTTTGTTTAGCCAAAGTGACAAATGTTTTCGGATTTTTTAGACTAAAACTCCCTGCAAGTCCACAACACTCGTCATAATCGTCCATTTTGACATATTCAACATTTTGACAATTTGAAATAATTTTTTCAAAAAACAAATCGTTTTTTAAATGGCATGGCTTATGAAAAGTTACTTTGACCGTTTTTTTGAAGTTAAATTTTATTCCTTTTAATGCAATCAAATCACCCCAGTTGATAGACTTATTTGTTGGAATCTCTGCGTTCTCAATATATTTTGGATAATCAAGCAGTGTACTTTCGCAACTCGCACAATCGGTAACTAAAAAATCGTATGGTGTGTTTAGTTTTTTGAGATTGATTGTCGCAACTTGTTCAAAGCGTTCAAAATTTCCCTCTGACAAAAACGGCAAACCACAACAGTCAAAATCAGGTTCAATAATATTTATGGGGGTATTTTTAAAAATTTTATTTATATAAATATCTGTCCTTGGACAAATTTTATTCACGCAACCTTTGAAATATAAGACATTTGTCGCCTGTTCTTGAAATTTCTTTTTCGGTCGAAAGGGCGCACTGATAACCAAACCGAGTTTTAAAAACACGTCAAATACATATTTGCTTTGTAAAAAGTTTACTATTTTTGACGAAAATTTGCCACACACATATTCGTGTTTTGCAGTGTTTAAAATTTGGCAAACATCAATTCCACTTGGACAGAAATCGTTACACTTTCCACATTTTAAGCATAAATCAATATATTTATTGATTTTTTTGCTTAGTTTTAAATCGCCTTTGGTTACACCGTGCAGCATAATGAACTTGCCCTTGCTTGCGACACAGTCATTTGGGTCAATTTTAAATAGCGGACAGACTGCCTCGCACAATCCGCATTTTGAGCACTTGTTGAGTTCGTTTTCAAAATCTTTTAAACACTTCATAATCTAATAATAGCACAATAACGCTCATTAAACCCTCTTTACATAATGTAACAAAACACCTTTAAATATTAAATTTTTCATGAAAATTTGCCGATAACATGAGTAATCTTAGTTGAAAAGGATATTAGAAATATGGCAGATTCAAATTTTACATTTAATAGACCTTACAAACCTTTCGGAATGAACGTTAGAGTACCTGAAAGAACTTTGCAACAAGCAGGTGAAACTCTTGGCGAAATTGTAAAAGCGCCGGCAACTCCGTTGTTTGAGTTTTTGGAAGAAAATGAATCTGTTTTTAATGGTGATGTTGCTTTTGAAATCAACAAAACCGTTGCTCAAAACTTCACAATCGGTTCTGCGATGAGACTGGAAGATGAAAAAATCAATGGCAAAAACCCAAGTTTTGATATGCATTTTTAATTTTATTTGATATTTTTCACAGCCCATTTGAAATATTCAGTGTCAGTTTTGGCTTTTTGAGCACAAGCTATACCATTTAAGCTATCTGTACTGTTTAAGTTGCAATATATGTCTAAATTATTATAAGTTGTTTTAGGGTCGCCCATTGTGACAAGTTCCCCATCTTTAAATTGGAAAGTAAATAAGTCATATCCCCACCTGTTTGGCGGATTTTTGTAACCGTTTAAATCAACTGATATCCAAATATAATCTAAATGGTTAGCATTTTCAAAAAACAAATTCGTACCGTCTTGCAGTACAATTTGTCCATCATCAAGATAGTTGTAGATAACATTAATTTTCCCATCCAAAGTTTTGTAAGGTTTCATTGTTGAATCTTCTGCAGGATAATAACACGGCAAAGCGTTTTTTCTACTGGTACTTGTAGTTGAACCCCCACAATCCATTGGAGCTTGCAAATATTTGATAAATGTTTTATAAAATTTTCCTGTTGTAGTTGGATGATAATCAGCAGGATTAAGCGAAACATCATCTGCTTCCATTTGTTTAAAAACTTGTTGTACAACGGAATATGATTTCAAAAATTGTGACCTTAATTTTTGCGCCTTGTTGTTTGCAATCAGATTTGGAATTGTCATCGCCGCAACAATTCCAATAATACCAAGGGTGATTAGCACCTCTGCAAGGGTGAAACCAAGTCTAATTTTATTTTTAAAACTTCTTGTATACAACATATTATCTCCATAAATATAATCTTCTCATTATGTAAATATAATTAATACATCAAATTGTCAAGTTGTTTATGGTGTTTACATTATGTATTTTATCAAAATATACAATTATCCTTTATTTAATTAGGAGAAAATATGAAGGATAATAAATATCAAATAGGGCAAAAGTTTAAAGAAATTCGCAAAAAATCAGGGCTGACTCAAGAAAATTTCAGCGAAAAAATCTGCATTGAACCGTCTTCTTTGAGTAATATTGAAAATGGCAAGAGTTATCCTTCAATGCAAACGGTTTTGAACGTTATGGATAAATTTGAGATTTCTCCTGATGAGTTTTTTAATTTTGAATATTTGGTAAAAGATGCGGAACTAGAAGAAAAAATTGTTGATATAATCAAGCGCCAACCGTATGAACGTAAACAGTTGATGTATAAAATTATCAAACAGTTTGAAGTGTAGTGGAACTGATGACAGGTGAACGTTTTAGGCAATAGACCCATTTGTTAGGTTAGTGATTCTGAACAGGATAAAAATAATACGTCATTCCGAACTGGTTTCGGAATCTCAAATAAAACATATTAGTCTTGTGTCTAAATTGAAAAATTAGAGACCATGAAACTACACAGTTGCATAAAATGTGACTCCTCTTCGTTTCACCTGCTGTTCAGGGTGATAAAAAATAGATTTCCCTCGCTCCTCAGCCATACGGCACACAGTCTCTCACAACTCGCTATGCTCGTTGGTTCGATAAGTATCCCACAAGGGGCAAGGGAACATGCAATACCGCATAACATCTAAAACGCGTTTCAAAATCTATTAAGCAGGGTAAATAAAAATTTTCCATATTATGCAAAAATTTTTCTTGATGTATAATAGTTGAGTAATAAAAAAACGAAATATTAATTATATAAGGAGAGGGATTAATATGGAAACATTAACCGCTACAGAAGGTTTAATCACCAAAGTCATAGGTCCGGTTGTCGATGTTGAATTCCCATCAGGAGATTTACCTAACATTTACACCGCATTAAACATGTTCCTTGATGATGGAACCAAAATTGTTGCAGAAGTTCAACAAATGCTTGGTTCAAACAAAGTTAGAACCGTTGCAATGTCTTCTACAGACGGACTAAGAAGAGGAATGAAGGTTGTAAACACAAATGAACCAATCAAAATTCCTGTAGGTAAAGCTATTTTGGGAAGAATTTTAAACGTTGTTGGTGATGCCGTTGATAACGCAGGACCAATCGAAACTGACACATACCTTCCTATCCATAGAGAATCTCCAAAATTGGTTGACCAAAATACTGATATCGAAATTTTGGAAACAGGTATCAAGGCTATCGACTTACTTCAACCTTACCAAAAAGGTGGTAAAATCGGTTTGTTCGGTGGTGCAGGTGTTGGTAAAACCGTTTTGATTCAAGAATTGATTCACAACATCGCAATGGCGCACAACGGTGTATCTGTATTTGGCGGTGTCGGTGAAAGAACTCGTGAAGGTAACGACCTTTGGAACGAATTTAAAGAAAGTGGCGTATTGGACAAAGTTGGTCTGATTTACGGTCAGATGAACGAGCCGCCAGGAGCCAGAATGAGAGTAGGTTTGTCAGCATTGACTGCTGCCGAATATTTTAGAGACTATTCAAAACAAGACGTATTGTTATTCATTGATAACATTTTCAGATTTACTCAAGCAGGTTCTGAAGTATCAGCATTGTTAGGACGTGTCCCATCAGCCGTAGGTTATCAACCGACATTGGCAACAGAAATGGGTGAATTGCAAGAAAGAATTACATCTACAAAAGATGGTTCAATCACATCAGTTCAAGCTATTTATGTTCCTGCCGATGACTTGACTGACCCGGCACCGGCTACAACATTCTCTCACCTTGATGCATCAACAGTTTTGTCAAGAAACATTGCATCACTTGGTATTTATCCGGCTGTTGACCCTCTTGAATCAAACTCAAGAGCATTAGACCCTAATATCATTGGTGAAGAACACTATAGCGTAACAAGAAAAGTTCTTGAAATTCTTCAAAAATACAAAGAGTTGCAAGATATTATCGCAATCTTGGGTATGGATGAATTATCAGAAGAAGATAAAGAAACAGTAAACAGAGCAAGAAAAATCCAAAAATTCTTGTCTCAACCGTTCTTTGTTGCTGAACAATTCTCAGGTATTGCCGGTAAATACGTTAAAGTTGAAGATACAATCAGAGGTTTCAAAGAAATCATCGAAGGTAAACACGACGATTTGCCTGAACAAGCTTTCTATATGGTTGGTACTATTGAAGAGGCTGTTGAAAAAGCAAAAACATTGGAATAAAAATTTAGAAGACGAAATGTCAAGGTGGTTCAAATTATTACCACTCTTGACATAGAGCCTTCTTTACTTCTGAAAGGTATTTATGAAATTAAAAATTATTACACAAGAAAGAGTTGTTTTTGACGAAGAAGTCGATGAAATCTATTCAAAAGGTATCGATGGCGAATTTGGCTTGTTAAAAGGTCACATTCCAATGATGACAGCCTTGGATATCGGAGTTACTCGCGCAGTTGTTGGGAACGAAGTTAAAAGATTCACAACAATGGGCGGTATTCTTCAGTTCAAAGACGAAGAATGTTTGATTCTTACAACTTTGGCTGAACCTGATGAAGAAATCGACGAGGCTCGTGCACGTGAGGCTTTAGAGCGTGCTAAAAGCAGATTGCGCAACGCTAACGCAAGACTTGATGCTAAAAGAGCAGAGGCAGCTATTGCAAGAGCTGAGGCAAGATTGAAAGCAAAACTTGCAAAATAGGTTGTTTTTCTATGGTATAATCCGAATATGGAACTAAAAGAGATATATCAGGATTACATAGCATCGTCAGGCAGACGATTTTCGCACAACCGACCAAAAATTTCGTTTGAAGTATTTCCGCCAAAAGACGGAAATATTTCAGACCTTTTTGAACAGGTCAGAATCCTAAAAAAATACCATCCGGTCTTGATATCATTGACTTACGGCGCAAATGGCGGAACAAAAGATATGTCATTTGAACTGTTGAAAACTTTTTTAGATTTAGAATTAAATGTAATGCCCCACTTCACATGTATTGGTACAACAAAAGAATTAATTGAACATTACATTACGCAAATTGAAAATATGGGGATTGAAAATATTTTGGCTTTGCGCGGCGATAAAACCGAGTCAACGCCTGAGTGTGAATTTAATTATGCAAACGAACTTGTTGAATTTATTCACGAACATTCGACACTGTCTATTGGGGTTGCAGGATATCCTGAATGCCACATTGAATGTGAAAACATTCAAAAAGATATTGAAAATTTGAAACGCAAAGTTGATATGGGCGCATCTGCAATCTTCACTCAACTGTTTTTTGAAAATGATAAATTCTATAAATATATTGAATTGGTCAGAAATGCAGGAATAGATTTGCCGATTGTTGCTGGGATTTTACCAATAAGGAGTCCAAAACAGGTTGAAAAAATGGTGAGCCTGACCCATACTCAAATTCCAAATAAAATAATTGAGCAGTTGGCAAAATTTCCAAACGATGCGAAAAAAATCGGGGTTGAATTTGCGATAAATCAGTGTCATGATTTGATTGACCACGAGATGGACAGTTTGCACTTTTTCACCCTGAATCATTCAGACCAAGTTAGTGAAATTTTGGATAATATATTATAAAAAGAGGGAGTAAATATGGAAAATCTAAACAAATACATTGAACATACTTTATTAAAACAAGATGCAAGAAAAGCTGATTTGATAAAGCTTTTTGAAGAGGCAAAAGAATACAAATTTTTGGGTGTTTGTATCAATCCTTGTTATGTAAAACTTGCAAAAGAGAATTTGAAAGACACTGATGTTAAAGTTGTTACGGTTATTGGTTTTCCTTTAGGTGCTAACACCACAGAAACCAAGATTTTTGAAACAATTCAAGCTGTAAAAGACGGTGCGGATGAAATTGATATGGTTATTAATGTGACGAAAGTGAAAGACCACGAAACAGATTTTCTTGTTGAAGAAATTAAATTGATAAAATCAGCTTGCGGCGGTCATAATTTGAAAGTAATCATCGAAACAGATTTATTAACAAAAGACGAAATCAAATACGCTTGCGAATGTGCAATAAAAGGCGGTGCAAATTTTGTAAAAACCTCAACCGGATTTGTAAAAGGCGGAGTTGGCGCAAAAGCCGAAGATGTAGAACTTATGTATAACACCGTTCATTCTCACGGATTGCAAGTCAAAGCATCAGGCGGAATCCGAGATAAAGAAGCTGCACTTGCAATGATTAAAGCAGGCGCAACACGCCTTGGCACAAGCTCAGGCGTGAAGATTGTCGGATAAGACAGACATTCTTAATACAAACGCACAATAATAACAGTAGGTCGGCATTACTATGCCGACAATAAAATCAGCATTGATAGATTCTGAATAGGATAAAATCTACGTCGCTACACTCCTTGATTTTTAATCCTTTCAGAATGACAATATAAAAATCATGTCATTACGAGAAGCAATATTGTGCAAATAGTAATAGACATTACAGCGCGACGTAGTAATCCCCTGCAAATCGTGTTGTGGATTACCACGTCACTTCGTCAAGACTAATACAACATTTGCAAGTAAACTTTCCTCGTAATGACGTATTTCTTCAAAACAAACTCCGAATGAAATATAATCATCCTACTCAAATATCGAAAGGATAAGTCTATGCGCAAGTTCAATTTGCTTAATATCCCCCTGTTGTAAATATTTGGTTATTTCTTGAATCAATGTATTTTTATCTTTTTTATGTTCAAAATTGAAAAATGTGGATACATCAACATTTAAAGCTTGAGCAATTTTAGATAAATTTTCCAAAGTTGTAAAACTTTTACCTGTTTCAATTCGGCTAATATGCCTTGATTCCATATTAACAAGCTCTGCAAGTTGCTCTTGGTTTAGCCCTCTTTTTTCACGGATTTCCTTTAACCTTGCCCCAAAATGTTTTTTTATTGACTCCATATCTTCTCCTTCATTTCAATATAATATTTTTTACAGGTGTTTTTAAGGACAAAATATGCAGAATTAATTTGACATATAGTCATAATATGATGTATATTTACTATTACATGTTGAATATTTACTCAAAATCATCATTATATGAGATAAGGTGAGTTGTATGGAGGTTATTATGCACAAGTTAAATATAAAATGGGGGTTTCACCTTGCCAAAGGTACTACGCACGTAGATTCGCTACCAACCAAAGTGAAATTTGGTTTCACCCTTGCTGAGGTTTTAATCACGCTTGGGATTATTGGTGTTGTTGCAGCGATTACAATTCCAAACTTGATTGCAAATCAACAGAAAAAGGCTATTGGTTCGCAACTTGCTGAAGCTCAATCAATTTTGACACAAGCCATAAGGCAATATACAGCTGATTCGGATGAAGAAGGCAGTGCAGAGTTTGATACAACTCTATCGCCACAAGCCTTTGCAGAAAAGTATTTTAAACCATACTTAAAAATTGCAAGAATTTGTACAAAACTTAGTGATGGCTGTTGGAAAACAAATGATTTTTACGGCTACTATGATTTGGCTGGTCAAAAAATGACAAATGTGCCATACAGTATTGTGCTAAACAATGGCATGATTTTAGGTTTTTCCAAAATTGATGGTTATAATTTGGTTTCAATTTTTGTGGACGTAAACGGTCAAGGCAAAAGAAATGTATTAGGAAAAGATGTATTTTCTTTTTATCCATACAATAGCGCAAATCTTTGTGAAACCGGCACAGAAAAATATAAAAATATTAAAAATGGCATATATCCAGGGGGATTTGACAACTGCGGCACACCACATGTTGCATATTCAAGAGAAGAATTATTGACAGCAACGAATATCCTAAGGAATTGTACCAAGAACGGAAGAGTTTACTATAGCGGTAATCGTCCGGGGTTAGGTGCAGGATGTGCTGCCGTGATTTTCAAAGACGGTTGGAAAATCTCAAACGATTATCCATGGAATTAGAAATTACAGGTATATGTCATTCTGAAAGGATTAAAAATCTTGCCAACTTGTTTGGCTTAGATTTTATCCTATTCAGAATCTCTAACCGTACAACTCTCTGAGTGGACTTTAGGCATTCCGAATTTAGTTCGGAATCTTTTTATTTATCAATAATAACATTGGCAAAATTTTGAATATGGAAAAGATTCTGAATCA
>DHMN01000021.1:0-25577 GCA_002405805.1 Cyanobacteria bacterium UBA4641
CTGATTCTCAAGGAAATATTGAACAGGTAAATCCGGCTTGTGAAAATATGGTCGGATTGACTGCTGATGCATTAACCAAAATGAAAATTCAAGAGATTGCATTTTCTGATAACCCTAAAATGAACAAAGCTCCTAAATCTTCTGTAAAAAGCACTATCTTAGGTTTATCTTGTGAAAACTCGGAATTTTTGATGAGAGATTTGTATTTGAGAAATTCAATTAATGGTGAATCTGTACCTGTTGAAATCAATTTTGCATCACTTGTTACAGATGATTCTGATGTAGAAAAGTTTGTAGGTGTAATTCGTGATTTTAGCGCTCAAAAAGAAAATGAACGTTTAAGAGATGATTTTATTGCAACTCTTACTCACGATTTGAGAACACCATTATCTGCGGCAATTCAAACTCTCAAATTCTTCCTTGACGGTTCATTAGGAAAATTAGAAGAAAAACAAAGAGTTTTACTTTCTACGATGTTACAAAGCAATGAAGATTTATTAGGCTTAGTTAATGCGTTGTTAGAAGTTTATAGATTTGACAGCGGGAAATTATCATTATGCAAGACGGTGTTTGGTATTCATGATTTGGTTACACAATGTTATGAAGAACTTGAACCTCTTGCTAAGAAGAAAAATATTTCATTTAATCTTCATGATGAAGTTGATGAAAATTTACTAATAGATGCTGACAGAGCAGAAATCAAGCGTGTAATTATCAATCTGTGTGGAAATGCAATCAATTATACAAACAAAGACGGCACAATTGATATTTATGTAAAAGCACAATGCGGAGATTTAATTTTTTCAGTTGCTGATAACGGTAACGGAATTCCAAAGGAAGATATTCCGAATTTGTTTATGAGATTTTCTCAAGGAACAAGCAAAAAACGTTCAACTGGTACAGGTTTAGGACTATATTTGTCTCGCCAAATTATTGAGGCTCATGGCGGTAAAATTTGGGTTGAAAGTAAAGTTAATAAAGGTAGTGAATTTTCGTTTTTGCTTACTAACGTAGTTGCAAAATCAAGAGTATAAAAGGCGGTTTGTATGTCGAAAAGTATCAAAGTTACAATAATTGAAGACCATGACATGACAAGAATGGGGTTATCTTTTGCCTTGTCAAATAATGAGTCTATAGAGGTTTTGGGCACGGCTTCTGATGGTATGGAAGGCGTGGAACAAGCTTTAGATTTAAAACCTGACCTTGTTATTATGGATATAGGTTTGCCAACGATTGATGGTATTGAGGCGACCAGAAAAATCAAAAATTCCATGCCTGAAATTAAGGTTTTGATGAACACTTCGCGCGATAACGAAGATGATATTTTGGATTCATTTGCAGCAGGCGCTGATGGGTATATTACAAAAGGTGCGACATCCGAACAAACAATTTCTGCAATTAAAGCTGTTAGCGAAGGTGTGGGTTGGTTAGACCCTGCAATTGCGCGTGTTGTTTTGTCAAATATTAGAAAAAATAATCAAGTGGAATCTAAAACCGGTGTTATTAATTATCAAAAGGGTAAGAATTTGTATGGCTTAACAGAGCGCGAAATGGAAGTTTTGGCTTTGCTTGTTGAAGGTTTGAAAAATCCGCAAATTTCTAAAAAATTGGTTATCACTATTGCAACGACAAAAACACATGTTCATAATATTTTGCAAAAATTGTATGTAAAAACTCGTTCAAAAGCTGTTGCAACAGCAATGAAGGATGGACTGGTTTAATTATAGGTGTTATTGATGGATAAAAGACTTTTGGTTTTATCGTTAATATTGTGTTGTTGCTTTAAACCTTTAGTTTCTTGTGCAAAAAATCCGTTTGAAAAAGACACTCGCGCAAAAGAATTAAAATACCAATATCAAGTATTAAAAGATGATGAAAAATCCAAAATGGAAGGCAAAATCCTCAATCTAACACCATCAGGGTATATGACGGTTGAAGAATATGAAAATTTGTCTGAATATAAAGATAAAAATAATTTACAAATTGATATCCCTAAAATTCAAACCCCATCAGATTTTAAATACATTCCTCATCCGACTTACCGAATTGTAAAGTATAACGACCCCCCTGGGGCTGCTGAGTTAAAGTTTGGCAAACGTTTGTATCTGAATAGGTTAGTCAATGCTCAGGGAATTGTTTCTCCTGATTATACAAAATTGGTTTATCCTGCGGTTTATTATTATTCGGATAGTGCATCTGTTGCTTGTGATTTGTTTGAAATTCCTCTGGATACGGATGATACAAATTTAAACAGAATTTTAAAAGCAAATGTTGCAAAACGTCTGCCTGAACCGATTTTGTCGACAGATAAATCAATTGACAATTATGCTGCGTTTAGGACTTTGACCCCTGTGGATTTTTCTTCTGACGGTACAAAATTACTGGTAAAGGAAAAAATCGGCAGTCGAGAAGACGGAATTTGGCAAACTTCTGTTTTTGTTTACGATTTTAACAACAAAGTTGACTATGATGTTGATGAAATCAGGGATGCTATTGTCTACTTTTGGAAAGAGTATATGGACGTAAATCTTGATGATAATCGTTGGGATATTTATCCGCTCGGTTTTGAAAAAGACGACCCTGAACGAATTATTGTTCAAGCCTTTGCATACACCGGAGAAAAGCCTGTATTTTTAGGCACTTGGAGCGTGGATTATCAAGGAAATCAGTCTCGCTTGATTTCTTTTGACAAAAATGTGGAACCATCTATCAGCATAAACGGCTACAAGGTTGTAAAAGATGGGGTTGAAAGTTTTGATGCCGTAGAAAAACAAGAAGAGCTTGAAAAACGCGAAACAAAACAAATGCGCAAAGATTATAAACAGGCTAAAAAGGATGCAGTTAATCAAATTAAAGATGAATACAGTTTTGCTATAAAAGGATTAAATCAGGATTACAAAGACGAATATCGCGATTATAGAAAATTGCGTGCTCTTTCAGGTTCAACTGAAAATGTCGAACTTCAGGAGGCTTACAAAAAATATTTGATTGACCAATTAAATAAAGATATTAATAAATCAGAAAAACAGATGGAAAAACTTCAAAAAGAGATTGAAAAAACTGATAACAAGTTAGAAAAACTTTATGAAGAAAACGGGCAATCTTCAAAGTCTAAAACATTGCAAGATACTCAAAATGATGAAACCGTTAGTGGTTAGAGCTGTTAATTAAATCAAATTTTTGTTTTCTTGAGAGTTTGTGTTTAATTCTATATTCTTCTTTTAAAGCCTCGGATTTTGTTTCAAATTCCTTCTGCCAAACGATTTCTAGCGGTTTATTCGCCTTTGTATACTTTGCGCCTTTGCCTTCAATGTGGGTTTTGAATCGCTTTTCCACATCATCCGTGTAGCCACAATACAGTGTGTTTCTTTCAGTTAAAAGTATGTATACAAAGTGTTTTTCGCTCATAGTTTTATTATATTACATTTTATTTCTCGCAATTAAACTTTTTGCCTAATTTCATATATTTGGTATAAACTAAACGTATGACAAAACGTTATGCAATATGTTACAACCCAAAGATGCCAAATTCAGAAGAGGTTATGGAAAAACTGAAATCTGTTTTGGATAAGTCTTGTGCAAAATATTCTGTCCTAGATACTGATAATTGTCAGGAAGGTTTTGATTTTGCCTTCGTAATCGGTGGGGATGGTACAATTTTAAAAACAGCAAGATTTTATTCTGAGTTTGACACTCCGATATTTGGTATAAATCTGGGACGTTTGGGCTTTTTGTCGCAGGCATCTATGGATGATATCGAATCTTCGGTTGATAAAATTTTGAAATCAGATTACAAGGTTGAAGATAGAATGATGCTCTGTGCAAATTCTTATGTTGCATTGAATGATTTTGTAATAAAGGGTGGAATGTCAGGCAGAACGTCTCGATTTGCTCTTGCAATTAATGGAAAATTGGTTTGTGAATATTTGGCAGATGGTTTGATTGTTTCAACTCCAACAGGTTCTACTGCTTATGGAATGGCTGCAGGCGGTCCGGTTTTGGCTCCTGATGTGGATGCAATTGTCATTGTACCGATTTGTCCGCATACTTTTTCTGCCCGCCCTATCGTTGTTTCAGGGGATGATGAAATAAAAATCTTGCCTTGTCCGAATAACGAATATGTTGTGTCAGCAGATGGTCAAGTTGTATTTTCTATTAGTGAAGATTTTGTGATTAGAAAGTCTTCAAATAAAGCGAAATTAGCACTTTTGAATGATAATGATTTTTACAAAGTTTTGAGGAATAAATTGCACTGGGGAATATCTCCTGCCAAGATTTAATCCGTTGCTATATTAACTTTTGTTCATAATTTGTCCAAAATTATTGTACTTTTTTTCTATTTAAAATACTATATTGTTATAATTACATATTTAGTAGTTAAATGTTTTAGGACAAAGTTAATAGTTTTAAGAGGTAAATAACGTGGAAAATATCGTTTCAGATATCTTTGCAAGAAAAGATGACCCATCAAAAGATTCAACTTCAAGGTTAGGTGCTAACCCTACTAATATCAAAGTTATTGGTGTTGGTGGCGGTGGCGGTAACGCTGTAAACCGAATGATTCAATCAGGTTTGTCAGGTGTTGAATTTTGGTTGATGAATACTGACTTGCAAGTTTTATATAATGGAAAAACAAACAACAGAATCCAATTGGGTTCATCTTCAACACAAGGTCTTGGTGCAGGCGGCGACCCTTCCGTAGGTGAAAAAGCTGCTGAAGAGGCTCAACAAGAAATTACCCAAGCTCTTGAAGGTGCTGATATGGTATTTATCACAGCAGGTATGGGCGGCGGCACAGGTACAGGTGCAGCTCCTGTTGTTGCTAAATTGGCTAAACAACTTGGCATTTTGACAATTGCTGTTGTTACAAAACCTTTCTCTTGGGAAGGTAAGAAAAGACAAAATCAAGCAAATGCAGGTTTAGACAAATTGAAAGAATCTGTTGATGCAGTGATTGTTGTTCCTAACGACAAGTTACTTCAAGTTGTTGATAGACAAGTTTCATTGAATGAATCATTCATTATCGTTGATGAAGTATTGCTAAGAGGTGTTCAAGGTATTTCTGATATCATTACAGTTCCTGGTATCATCAACGTTGACTTTGCTGATGTTAAGACTGTAATGCAAGCTTCAGGTTCAGCATTGATGGGTATCGGTAGAGCACAAGGTGAAGGTCGTGCAGTTAAGGCTGCTCAACAAGCTATCAATTCTCAATTGCTTGAATCTTCAATCAACGGTGCCTCAGGTGTTATCGTTAATATCACCGGCGGGCCTGATATGGGTATCCACGAAGTTAGCGATGCTGCATCAATTATCCATGACGCAGTTCTTGATGATGCAACAGTTATTATTGGTACAGCTGTAAATGAGGCTATTCAGGGTGAAATCCAAATTACTGTTATTGCTACAGGTTTTGAATTGAAAAACAATGCTCAACCATCTATGTTTGGTGCATCTTCTTCAAATTCTTCAACTGATGCAAAACCACAAATGAATGCTGCAGACTTCTTCTCAGGTGCATTCAATACTCAAACAAAGTCTGTGCTTTCAAATAACAATTTCACAAATATCGAAATTCCTGATTTCTTGAAAAAGTAGGTATTTGAGTAAATACAAAGAATTAAAGGGGCAATCATTGATTGTCCCTTTTTTCGTGTATTATTTATTCACTTAGAATAGAAAGATTCATTATTTCAATGTCGTCGTAGTCAATATGGTCACTTGGCATGAGGTTTTGACCTGTTTTTATCGTAATTTGGTTTTTAGAATTTGCATTAATTAGTGAATTTGGTATTTTAATCCTTTGTCCGTCACCGTTTACTTGTAGTAGTCCTATCATTTTGCCGTTGAAATATACCTCGGCAGGACTTGAATATGCTGTTCTTATTCTATTTTGCCCCATAGATTTGGCAAGTTTTGTATCAAGTCCGACGATTGAACCAATGACAAGATAATTTGTACTGTGTTTAGCGTTGTCGGTCATGATAAAATCTTTTGAATAATATGGACCAATGGATTTTAATTTGAAATCGGCTGCATTGGCAGAATCTTTTGAAAAACTGTCATCTCCAAGGTGAAGAATTTCTGAATCAAGAGAAATGTCCATTGCCTCACTTTTGGCAATTTCAATTTTCATCGGATTACTTAGGCTTTCGTTGTTGTTGATAGTCAAGGAAAACGGTCGGTAGCCTTCTTTTTCGACATTCATGATTGTCGGTTGGGTTATTTGAACTTTTTTGATTTCAAAATTCCCGTTTGCATCGGTGTAGGTTCTAAAGTTTTTTTGCGGAATTGTAATCCTTGCAAATTCGACTCCTGCTCCTGTTTGGCTGTCTATAACCTGATTGCTTTCTTGCTCTCCCACTTTTGTTACGCCACCGGTGAAAAGTGTTGCAAATGTTGGTGTTGCGGTAGATAAAATTGTAATAAATCCTAAAATATAAATAAAATGTTTCATACAAATTTTATCCGATATTTTATGATATTTTTATATTCGCTGACAGATTAGATAAATTAGTATAATATTATTTAAAAAAGTTCTTGAAATATATTTTTTTTTTGTTATTATTAATTTATGAAAATTAAATAAGCCGATGTGATGGAATTGGTAGACGTGCTAGACTCAAAATCTTGTGAGGTTCAACCCTCGTGCCGGTTCGACCCCGGCCATCGGCACCATAAAAAAGACCTTATATGAGGTCTTTTTTATTTAGGTATAATATTTTACAAGGAAATTTATTTTTTATTTCTTCAATAATCTAGACGAAGTGATGTGGTAATACTCTGCTAGGCTAGTCAAAATTTGTAAAATTATATTAAAATCTCTTGCTTAATAGCTACTATCATCTAGTAAAATAAAATTGTTATGCAGAAAAGGTTTTATATTTTATTGGTTATTTTATCATTTTTAGTTAATGGCACTGCGTTTGCAGTAACAAAAGAGGCTAAACCTATGAAAAAAATCGTTCAAACAGCAGGGAGAGACCAGTTAGGTTCTTTTGCTCCTGAATTTGCACATTTCAATGATGATGTTTTGTTTGGAGAAAACTGGAATAATACAGATATTGATTTGAAAACTCGCTCAATTATCACCGTTGTATCTTTGATGTCACAAGGTATTACGGATAACTCTTTGAAATATCACCTTCAAAACGCGAAAAATCATGGTGTAACAAAGTCAGAGCTGGCAGCAATTATTACTCATTGTGCTTTCTATATGGGATGGCCGAAAGCGTGGGCAACTTTTAATTTAGCAAAAGATGTTTGGGCAGATGATACAACAGATGCTTTGACAGACAAGGATAAATACGCTCAAACAATCATGTTCCCTATCGGAGATGAAAATACTGCATTTGCAAAATATTTTATTGGCAAAAGTTATCTTGCACCGCTTTCAACAACTCAGGTAAAAATGTTTAATGTTACATTTGAGCCGAAATGCCGTAACAATTGGCATATTCACCATGCCAAATCAGGTGGTGGTCAGATGTTGATTGTTGTCGGTGGTCGCGGATATTATCAAGAATGGGGTAAAGAACCTCAAGAGTTGCATGTCGGTGATGTTGTGAATATCCCTGCAGGTGTAAAACATTGGCATGGTGCAGCTCCTGACAATTGGTTCTCACATATTGCAGTTGAAGTTGACGGTGTAGATACTTCTAACGAATGGCTTGAACCTGTAACAGATGAGGAATATAACAAATTAAAATAAATACTAAAACACCCTAGGTCATTGGCTTAGGGTGTTTTTTATTATAATTTCTTCTTAAATTCTATTATGCCGTTTTTAAAATATTGGTGATTATTTTTTCAGAAAAGCTAAAGCTTTCTTTAAATATACCTTAGTAAGGTTTTCTAAAGATAGTTCACCTGTTTTAACTTTTTCAAGAGTGTCTTGAATATATTTTAAGTTGACATGCTCAGCAGGTAAAATATTTGAGTCTCTCAATTCTACAATTTTACCGTTTTTTATTTTGCCACAAAGTCCAACCTTGTTGTCGCCAATGTTTGCATCACTTGGGTTAAAATTGTCTAAAATAACAAAATCGCCTGTTCCATTTTTCGGAACATTTGAAAAATAGCTGTTTCTCATAGAAGGTTTACTTCTTAGGATTTTATTTTTGTGGTATTCCTTTTGATATATTGGAGAATCAGCATTTTCTTTTTGTAGGTTTAATGCATCTTTGCTGTCATTTATTCTGATAGAATAAGCATCTCTATTCAAAAAGTAACGAGTACCGTTTGAAGAGGTAAATGTTTTTAATGTAATATTATCCATGTGTTTTTATCCTCTAATCTTTTACATTTATTTTAAATCAAAACAAAACTTTTTTGCTACTTAGATTGAGGAGTTGTTACGTTATTTAATTTATCAATAGAAATGTTAGCTTTTTGTTCTTTAGTGCTTACTTCTGGTTGTTGGATATTTCCAGCTTTTTGTACATCCTTGCCACCTTTTTTATCTTTCTTGAAAATCAAATCCATTACAGGATGTAAAATGATTTGAGATAAAATTGGGGCACACAAAGCCAAAATAAATACTGTTGAAATAATTGAACTAAATTCGTGAACACCTTTCCCTAATCTGTAGCGTTTATCTGAATGTAGCAATTCGCCAAGTTTTTCGTGCAATGCTTTTTTGTTTTCTTTAGTTTTTGCATCTTCTATTTGTTTTTGGAAAGTGTCATATAAATCTAATCTTTCAATATCTTCCTTTGCTTTGAAGAAATGATTTTTGACAAAACCGTAAACCGGTTTCTTGACTTTGTTAATAAAGCCAAGATACAAACCTAAACAAAATGATTGGTATAATAATTCTTTTGTTGCAGCATATTTTTTTGAATTTCCATTGGCGTTTTTATCATAATAAATAAATGTAGGTCTGCCAAGGGCTTTTAATGTTGTTTCTACTGCAATTGCGTTGATTGTATTTTGTGCAAATTCAGCAGCTTTTGGATTTGTTAATATACTTTTTACTGGTGAAACTTTCATAATCTAAACCCTCATCCCCATATTGTGATATGGGTTACTTGTACCTACCGGTGTGTAGTAGTTCATTTTATGTTGACCTGACGGTTTTTTAACAGTTGTGCAACCGGTATTTTCCAGTTGAGGTTTTTGAGTTACCAGTTTGTCTGAACTTGCATTTGGGTCATAGTCAGGCATAAGTTTCTTCATTATTGGTGGCATACCCATATTACAAAATTTTGGAACAAAGTAACCAGCAGCTGCGCAAATTCCTAAGAATGATAAAATTGCATTTGCTCGTTTAAATTCAATTGTTCCTTTCTTTGCCACCAAACCTGTCATGCTTTCAGCTATCAAGCCCATTGTAAGAGTTGTCGGAACGCCGATAAACTCGGTCATAAGCTCTCTTAATGCTGCATATTTTCTTGCGTCTGGTGATTCTTTTTTATCTGTAATACTCAAAATGGGTCTTACTGTCCCTTTACCGCATGCTATTGCCATTACGGTGTAAATTGGCTTATTGTTCTCGCCAAGCTTTTCACATATATTGTGGATAAATGACATTTTTAATACACTATCTTTTATTTATTGTTCCTAATACACTTTATATTCTAAATCTATAAAAAACAATGGCAATCAATATTTATCTTATTGTTAAGATTTTTAAACTAAAATAACTAAAAAAAGTAGCAGTATATGAATTTTATATAAGAGATGATATCTAAAAATCGAAAATTAAATCATCGGCAGAGTCGTTAGTCTTTGCGCTACCTTCTTCAATTTCTTTTATCATTTGAGGTTTTATTAAGTGGTCAAGTGCCCCAGGGACAAACTTTGGAGAAGATGATTCTTCATCACTTTGTTTTTTTACATTGAAGGTTCTTACATCTTTTGGAAAAAATCTCAAATGTACATTTTGACTTATGTTCTGAGCTACGTTGTTTCTGTAATATTGTTTGATTTTCTCAAGATGAGATGCTGCTTGAGCTTGATTTAGTGCTAGAAAATATCCGTTGGAGTCTGAAACGGTTTTGTTATATTTGCTACTCCACATTACAACTCCGTTGACTGTATCTGTTAATACAGCGGTGGTTGTTAAATTGAACGGATAAGTTATTTTAAACGCACTTGAAATTTCCAAAACTTCCCACAATCCGCGTCTTGTTGCTGAACGGTCAGTGATTGCATAACTTGAGATAATAATTATAGACTTTACTCCGAATTTTTGAGAAAGTGCTTTTAATGTATCAAAATCTATTTTTTCTGTTTGTTCAAAATCCGTCAGCATATTTTGAGTTTCGGCTTTTAATTGTGGGTCATGCGAAAGTTTATCTCTAACGGTTGACAAATCTACAACATTGATTGTTCTGTAGTTTTCAAGATTTTGAGAAACATAGTTTGCTGCAATTTCTGAAGGTTCAGGGAAACAAAAATAATTGTCACAAATATTAAAGATATCTGTAGGCAGAACCATAACATCAAATTGTACTGCATTAGCTATTCCTGTTGATGTTAGCAGTATTGCAATTGTAAACAAAATCTTAAAAACAATCTTTTTCATATTCAAATTATAGCATAATTCTACTCAATGTGATATAATATACTTATGGATAGAGACTTGGTTAAAATATTAGGGTATGGAGTTGACAGTTTTACCTTTGATGAGGCTGTAGAGTATGCGTATTCTCATCATGGGCAAATTGTTACAATTAACCCTGAAATGATTTCAGAGGCAAGAAAGAATAAAGAATTTTCAGAAATAGTTGAACATGCTGACCTTGTTGTACCTGATGGTATTGGGGTTGAAATCGGTTTAAAGATTTTAGGACATAAGGTCAAACGGATTCCTGGGATTGAGCTTGGACGAGCATTAATTGTAAAATTTTCTGATGAAAATAAAACTGTAGCTTTTGTAGGCGCTAAACCTGAAGTTGTTGAATCTGCAGTAAAAATGCTCAGAACCGATATTCAAAATTTGAATGTTGTGTATTACCATGACGGATATTTCAAAGATGCAAATATAATTATGGATAGCTTATATCAGGCCAAACCAGATTTGGTGTTGGTTGCGTTAGGCTCTCCAAAACAAGAATTTTTCATTGCTGAAATGAAAAATCGCCTTCCAAATTCTACATTTATAGGACTTGGTGGTAGTTTTGATGTTTGGGCAGGTCATGTTGAACGTGCTCCTGAAATTTATCAAAATTTAGGTTTAGAGTGGTTATATAGAACAATTAAAGAACCGAAACGTTTTAAACGAATATTTCCAACTTTGCCATTGTTCATATTGAGTGTATTAAAAGAAAGGCTGTTTAGAGGATAAATGTTAAACGAATCAGATATTAATAAATTAAAAGAATTGAGCTTAGAAAATCGTAAAAATGTGATAGAAATGGTTTATAATGCCTCATCTGGTCACATTGGCGGTTCTTTGTCAGCTTGTGATATTTTGACAGTTTTGTTTCATAAATGTATGAATATTTCTGCAAAAGAACCAAAAAGTGAAACTCGTGACCGTTTTGTTTTGTCAAAAGGACATGTTTCACCTGTCTATTATTCTATTCTTTCTCAATTAGGATTTATTGAAAAATCTGATTTAATGACGTTTAGAAAATTAGGTTCAAAACTCCAAGGACACCCTTGTTTAAAATGTCCGGGGGTTGAAGTTGCGACAGGCTCTTTGGGGCAAGGTTTATCTATGGCTTGCGGTATTGCAATGTCTTTAAAACTTGATAATAATCCTGCAAATGTATTTGTTTTGTTGGGTGATGGCGAAATGCAAGAAGGTAGTGTGTGGGAGGCATTGATGCAAGCTGCTCACCGAAAACTGGATAATTTAGTTGCAATTATAGATAGAAACCGACTTCAAATCGACGGTTCAACAGAATGTGTAAAAGCTTTGGATGATTTGGCAGACAAGGTTAGAGCATTCAATTGGAATGTTATTGAAATTGACGGTCATGACATTTCTTCAATATATGCTGCTATTGAATCTGCAAAAAAATCAGATAGACCGACTGCAATTGTTGCTAATACCATAAAGGGTAAAGGTGTAAGTTTTATGGAAAACAATGCAGGATGGCATGGCAAAGCCCCTAATAAAGAAGAATTTAAGAAAGCAATATTAGAATTAAGTAAATAATGGAGGCATGATGATATTTAAAAATCCTTTGAAAAGAATTGGATTTACAATGATGGAAGTGCTGTTGGCTGTTTTCATCGTAGGTATTTTAGCTGCGGTTACAATTCCTATTGTAAGCAGACAGTTGGAAAAATCAGATGAATACTCATATTATTTGGCATATAGAACCGTTGAAAAAATGGCAGGTCAAATAGTAGCCCAAGGCGACCCGGCAGAAGATACTACAGCTTTAAATATTCAAGATGATTCTGCCAAAAAACAAACATTCATAGCTTATTTAAAAGATAAGATGAATGAATCCGGTAGACCATTTAGAACTTTTATTGCCTCTATTGAGCGTAGAATTGTATTAACAGAATCTTACGTATTTAGCAAATTGTATCCTCGAGCTTCTGCGGAATGGATGACATCAAAACCTAAAAACTTTGTTAGCATAAGAAGTGAAGACTATGATACGGCTTGGTTAGGTGCGCAAGTATGTTTAAATAACCGTACTGATATTTTAAAGACTATTACTCAAGAAGAAAAAACTAGAACAAAAGATGATGGTACTACTGAAACTTATATAGAAGAAAAAAAAGTTTACTATAACAAAAATGAAGGAAGCTCAGAAAACCCTGTATTCAATTGTGATGATTACAGTGTATCTTCATTTGATGATGATAATGATATTAGGGCTTTATTCTCTCCAAATTCGGATTTTAAGTTATCTGATGCAAATTTATCTTCAATTGTAAATTTTATGAAGGGACAGTCATCTCCTGATGCGAGAAGTTTTTGTAACAATCAATTTAAATCATTTTATGGTTCTTCCAAAACGGTTGGAACAAAAACGTATACGCTTAGTGTAGGATATGAAGAAGAGGGCGATTTTGGTGATGATGGTTCTAGCGAGGATGGCGAAGGAGATGTAGAAACTCCAGAAGGTTTCCAAGATGCTCCGGCTAGTGACCCTGCTGGTTCTTGTGACTTATCCGGTACGTACACTTATTATGTAGCTCCTGATGATGCCAGTCAGTCTGAGTCTAAAAAGCCTACATTTGAAGCGGGTTGGTGCGAAGCTCATGGCTATGTAAATATGGTGAATGCTAGTACGGAAACTGTAGATTGCCAATGTGACCCTTCATCATATATTGTTTCAGCTAATAATGAAAAAGCTTGCTTTGCGGCTCCAGTAAAATCAAATGAGCAAGTTTATGATTTCAATGGTCGTGCCGTATATTGTTCTACGGACTTCAATTCAAAAAATGGTACTTGCTGTCCTAAAAATTCAACCTTTGACGGTTCAGCATGTCAATGTATTGCAGGATATAAAATGGAAGGCGGCAGTTGCGTATTAGACTACTGTCCAAAAGGTTCTCATAAATCTTCCGATGGTGTGTGTATCACTAATCCGCCGATTGTAAAGGCCAACAGATTCTGTGAGTTAATTAAGGATAACTGGAATTTGTCTAGTTCTAGTTGTAATACCTTCTCAGGAGGTTCTAATACTGATGTGTATAATGCAGCACTAGGTGCAGATGGAGGCAATTATTTGTCAATAAAATCTCAAGTTGGTGCATTTAAAGATTTAACTCCAAATATTGTGTTTGCAAACGGATTAAGAATGTGGATACTTGGTGATAAAGCTGCTTCTATGCCTGGACTATCAGCAACTCCAACCGGCGCTACAAGTACACAAAATATGTGTCAAAAAGTTCCTCTTACTAATAATAACGCAGCAGCTTGTGTAAATGCCGGTGGTTATTTCTGTAAAGATAGTAACAACTGTTTTACTTTGGCTGATAAAACAAATGCGACAGTTGACGATGCTCGTGGATGTTGTGCATCTGTTGATTTAACAGACTATATTACAGCAGCCCATAGTGCAGGTGAACCTGATAAGTATAAACAAGCTTCTGTTGCTTATGGTATAAGTGGATTTACAGTTTTTGTTGACATTAATGGTGATAAAGGTAATGGAACATTATGGGATGATGTTTATCCATTCTTTATTGCTGCAAATGGTACAGTGTACCCAGCTTATCCACTAGATGCTTCAAAAAGTGAAACAGCTGGTTCAAATTCACTATATTTGGGTGGTAACAGTGAAAAACAACTTCCTGTTGATGTTTACTATTATACAGATAGTTCAGATACTCGTCAAAAGATTACTGCATTTTCTAATGTATCTTATGCGAGAGCGGTATGTTCTGCGAGAAAAGTCAGTCAATTTACTCCATATTGTATGAACTTAGGTCAAAAGTTCAGCACTAAGGGAATAGGTGGTGCAGAATTAAAAGGAATGGAATATCTGTCAAATGACGATAAAGCCACTTCAAATAATCCTTGTGATAGATTTAACTGTTTTGTAACAGTGCGAAGAAGACTAAGGTCATTCTAATAAAAATTTAAAAAGAGTCGGAGTATTCCGGCTCTTTTTTGTAGCTAAGAAAGAGAGAAATATTATGATTATTGATACTTTAAATAATATAGATAAATATAGTGAAATTCCAGCTTATGCCATTGAATTTGTCAAAAAGCTGACAAAAAATATTGAGCTTGGCAAATATAAACTGAATGACAAGGAATTTGTTAATATTGAAGAATATAACCCAAAATCTATAACTGATGCGAAATTTGAATCACATAAAAAATATATTGATATTCAGATTTTATTATCAGGAACAGAGCGAATATATATAAGACCTGTCAATGGACTGACCGAATCTGTTAAATATAGCGAAGAAAAAGATATTGCCTTTTACGCTGAATCTGTTAATGATGCTGATTTTGTAACTCTAAACGGTACAAATTTTGTCATGGTTTATCCTCATGAAGCACACGCTCCACAAGTTGAAGTTCAAAATACAAAAGACAAAGTTAAAAAAGTTGTTGTAAAATTATTTGTAAAATAGTTACTTTTTAAGCTTTTCAGGAAAAATATCCCATTTGATTTCATCATTTCGTCTAAACCAAGTCAGTTGGCGTTTGGCGTAGTTTCGTGTGTTCTTTTTTAATAAATCTAGTGCATCATCTAAAGAGTACAAGTTGTCTAAATAGCCGATTATTTCTCGATAGCCTATAGTATTTACAATATTTGGAATCCTTCCATGTTTTTCAAGTAAAGATTTTGTTTCTTCTATCAAGCCATCTTCTACCATTATATCAACACGTTTGTCTATTCTTTCATACAATGTTTTTCTGACAAAATTTTTGCCAATCCATTCAACTTCATAATTCGATTCGTTTTTACCTCTGCTATTAGCGAGGCTTTTTCCTGTTGTTGAGATGATTTCTATTGCTCTGATTATTTTTTTACTGTCATTAGGATCAATTGTTTGGGCTGCATTTTTATCAAGTTTTTCAAGTTTTTCAAAAAGTTCTGATTTTGACAAATTTTTTAGTTTATCTCGAAGTTCTTTGTTGGCTTCAATCTCAGGTAAATCAAAATTTTTCAACAAAATATCAATATATAAACCTGTTCCGCCAACAATTATTGGGGTTTTCCTTTTTTTGAGAATCTTTTCAATTACTGCAGTTCCTTCTTTTTTATATAAACCTGCAGAGTAGTCAAATTCCGGCTCCACAATATCAATCATATAGTGTGGAATTCCTTCTCGTTCTCCAATTGTCGGTTTTGCAGTTCCAATATTGAAACCTTTATAAACAAGACGAGAATCTGCGGAGATGATTTCTCCATCAATCTTTTTGGCTAATTCTATTGAATACGCAGTTTTTCCACTTGCTGTTGCTCCAACAATTGCGATAACCTTTGGTTTATTTAATAAAAGTTTGCTCATAATATGAAAATAATAACACAACTATATAGACTAAGAAATAATAAAAGAGCATTAGTACAATAAAATATAAAATCGGATTAGACATCAAAAATGTGTTTAGTATTGAAATTGTCACGACCAAAAATGCGATATATAAGTATAAAATTATTGAATTGCTAAGATGAGTAAATATTTTTATTATCGAATAATAAAGTGCTTTAAATGAGACTTTTTCGGTATAAACAACTTCAGGAATCCAAAGCATTGTAATAAATGAAACAATGGCAAGACTGATAAGTCCCAATATATACCAGCATTTCAAAACTAATAATTCATTTGGTGATAATTCGCTGATTTTATTTGCAAATTCTTGACCGAATGAAAATATTGATTGAAAATCTAACTCGCTAAAATCAATAGTTCCGACAAATTTGCCAACTAAATATCCGATACCTGAAAAAATAAGTGTATAAATGATTATGTAAATTGAAATTACGCCAATAGATGGCAAAAATAACCTGCCAATCCCTTTTGGTAAAGATAAAACAAGTGCCCATAGTGCTTTTGCTCTATCTTTATCAAATACGAAAATTTTGCGAGACAAAGAAATCGTTTTTTTTGCCATATATAGCCATGCTGCCATAAATCCACTAAGCATTACAAATATTGTAATAATAGCAAGGATTAATTTTGGAGTTGTATCAATAGCTGCAACAGCATATTTATAGTACCAACTTAGTATTGATAAGAAAATAATAAGTGGTGTTGCTAAAATTATGCAATCATTTGTAGTTTTAAAGCTATTTTTGAATAATTGCAACATGATATCCCCTCAAATTATTGGGCAATTGTTGTTTCTGACTTTTGTTGATTCTTTTCTGATTCCATTTTGCGTCTTCTTTTACGTCTTCTCATCAAGTCAACAAAAGCCTCAATTCTTGTGATATATCCTGCACGTCCTGTTTGTTCATCCATAATTAACGGAAGAATAGGAATTTCACAGTTTTCTCTCATTGCAGGGAAGATATTTTGTGACATAATTTCAGGCATACAAGTAAACGGACTTATGTGGATAATGCCGTCAATTCCGCGTTCATTTGCATACGCAACATCAGAAACACATTCTAATGCATCACCCCCGATATCTCTCATCAAATAAGGTTTTGCAAGTCTGTCTGCTCTTTGTAGGTGAGTTTCACCTTTTCTGAAGATTTTAGGAATGATTGCATCTTTTAAAAAGCTGCTTACTGTCAAACTTCTACGAACTTGAACACCCATTCTGCCAAGTTCTTTTTCAATATTTTGGTTTGAAAATTCGTCATTTACTACGTAAATTTCACCTGTGATATCAACATAAAGAATTTCTCTTTTAGGGTCGATTTCAACCTTTGCCATTTCAGCTTTTATTTGTTTTTCAGCTTTTCTCAAACCTAAAACGGTGTCATTTTCATCAATGATTTTTAAGCATTTTAAATAGTGTTTTTCAGCATCCCCATGTTTGATTTCTCTTGCTCTATAGTAAGAATGCATAGTTTCAAGTTTATCCAAGATGAAAACTTTCAAAATAGCAATAATAATTGCTCTTGTAAATAATATCGGATTATTTTTTCCGCTTGCCGCTTTTAAGAAGTTGTATAGACCTTTAATTCCGTCATACAATTGCAATTCTAAATATTTAGTCTCATATCCTAAATCTGTAAGGGCGTTTTCAATACATTTGCCGTATTCTCCCAATCTGCAACATCCTGGGGATGTAATCATCGCAACATAATCGGTTCCGCCTTCAATAGCCTCAATGAAGTTGCCTAAAATTAGTTTATACGGCAAGCAAATTGCTTCAGGCGCGTGTTTAGTACCTAAAGAAAGTGCTTTTTTACTTGTGTATGGCTCAATATATGGTTCACAACCAATAATCCTAAGAGCTGCAGCCCAAGCGTAGCTGATTGTTCCCATGTGAGGGAAAGATATTTTTCTTTTCTTTTGTTCTGTTTTATTTGTCATATTTATATTTCCTTAATGTATTTTAAATCAGGGTGTCTGGCAGCTGTTACCTCGTCAATTTTTTTGACCGGAGTAGTATGTGGAGCAGACAAAATCTTTTCAGGGTTTGTTTTTGCCTCTTGTGCAATTTGAATCATTGTATCTACAAATTCATCCAAAATTTCTTTGTTTTCAGACTCTGTAGGTTCAATCATTATAGCCTCATGAACAATAAGTGGAAAGTAGACTGTTGGCGGATGTGTATTGCCATCCATCAAAGCTTTAGCAATATTTAGAGTAGAAACTCCGCTTTCGTGCTTTTGACGTTCGCCAGAGAGTACAAATTCATGCATGCACGGTTCATCATACGGCAGGTCATAATATTTTTTCAGTTTTTCTTTCAAGTAATTTGCATTTAAAACGGCGTTTTCAGATGCGTGTTTTAAGTTTTTGCCCATCATAAGAATATAGGCATAGGCTTTTACTAGAACAGAAAAGTTTCCGCAAAAATCTTTCACACTGCCGATAGAATGTTTAACGTCATAATTTCTGAAATATTTTTCGCTGTCAAAATCTATAACTGGTGTTGGTAAATAGTCTTTCAGCTTTTCGACAACTGCAACCGGACCTGCTCCTGGGCCACCGCCACCATGTGGAGTTGAAAATGTTTTGTGCAAGTTTAGGTGTACAACATCAAATCCCATAAGTTTAGGGTTTGTATAACCCATAATTGCATTGAAATTTGCACCATCATAATATAGCAAAGAGCCGTTGTCGTGCATAATTTTAGAAATCTCTTCAACTTGTTCTTCAAAAATTCCCAAGGTGTTCGGATTAGTCATCATAATTGCCGCAACATCTTTATCTAAAACGGCTTTTAATGCATCAATATCGACTTGTCCTTTTTCGTTTGATTTGATTTCAACAATGTCAAAACCGCTCATTCTTGCACTTGCAGGGTTTGTGCCATGAGCTGAATCAGGTATGATAACTTTTGTTCTTTTTTCGCCAATAGTGTCAAAATATTTTTTGATAATCATCATGCCAGTCATCTCACCATGCGCACCTGCAGAAGGTTGAAGAGTGATTGCATCCATTCCTGTAACTTTTAATAGCGCATTTTGAAGATTATACATAAGTTTAAGCGCGCCTTGAGCCATTTCATCAGGACAATTTGGGTGAATATTAAACCCATCAAGAGATGCTAAAAACTCGTTGACTTTCGGATTATATTTCATTGTGCAAGACCCAAGCGGATAAAATCCTTTTTCAATACAGAAATTAAGGTCAGACAATTCTTTGTAATGTCTCATTACATCTAGTTCGCTCAATTGAGGTAATCCTACCTCTGTTTTTCGCAAACAATCAGACGGAATAAAGCTGACATCAATGTTTTCATCTGTTAAATTTATGCCGTCTATTCCATTTGTTTTTTCAAAAATTGTTTTCATCTTCTAAATAATCCCCTGTTTTGCCAAGTCTTTTTTTATTCTGTCTAATCCTGTTTGGATGATTCTTGAAATTCTCGATTGAGAAATATTAAATTCTTCTGCAATTTCTCTTAATTTCTTCTCCTTGAAAAATTTGTACTCAATGAGTTCTCTTTCTCTTGGCGGAAGTTTTTTCATAGATTCTAAAATACCTTCCTTCAGTTCCGAAAACTCTATACGTTCTTCAGGAGTTTTGTCGTTGGCTTTGATTTGGGTCGGTATCTCCGCGTCTTGCAATTCATCTATTGATAAAATGTTTTTGTAAACATCTGCCCTCATTTCAGCATCGTTTGTTTCGGCATCTTCATCAATGCAAGCTTGTTTATTTTTTAGAGTATACCATTTATATCTTCTTCTTACTTCATTTCGGATAGCCCATTTGATTGCAGTTGAAAGATAAGTGCTGTTGTATGTTTCAGGACTGTGATTTTTAAACAAAATATAAAGCGCATGAGTTCCGATATTGATTAATTCCGGCAACTCAATAAGATGTGAGCGTGAAAACTTCTGATACTCAACTTTAGCAATGATTTCGATTAACTCTTTATATTCTTTTAGTTTAATATTTTCTTCAGCTGACATTACTATAACTAATCCTAATAAAATAAAAAATTATAATCTTTTACACCCCCATCATATCAGAAAAAATTGTATATGGCTAGCTAATGTAATTTTCCTTAACATATCTTATTTTCAATAAAAAAGGAGGGTATATGAAAGTTTTATTTTGTACAGATGGTTCAAAAATAAGTTTTTCGGCAATCAGAAATTTTTCAAAATGGATGAAAGATATCACGGTAGATATTTTTTGTGCGGTTGATTGGACTTTTTTACCTGATTCGGTTTCAGTTGAAGATAGCGAGTTTGCAAATCAATGTTCAAATTCAGCCAATACAATTTTAGATTACGCTCAAAGAATGTTAGAAGAGTACGAGATTAATGTCGGTCAAAAAATCAAAATTTGCGGTTCGACAGTTGATTCTATTTTAGAAATTTGCGAAAAAGATATGTACGATTGTATTGTATTGGGTTCACACGGCAAAAAGGGGATAGAAAAATGGCTTGGTTCAGTTTCTCAAGAAATTGCCGCTGTAGCTAAGATTCCTGTGTATATATCAAAAGATAAAAGAGATAATAATAAAGTTTTATTCACTGTTGATTCATCAGAAATAAGTGAAGAAATTGTAGCAAAAAGTTTTGATATGTTTGATTTTACGGACAAGCAAATTTATCTAGCAACTGTATATGAAATTCCTGATTATTTGTTTTTAGAAGGTAATCTTGATACTAACTGGATGTTAGAGGTCGGCAAAAAACAAGAAATCGCTGCAATGCTTTTGTTAAATAAATTTGAAAAAATGTTTGAAGACAGAAATTTAAAAGTTTTTCATAAAGAAGTCTTAAACGGAGTTCCGGCAAAAGAACTTATTGACTATATTTCAAAAGAAGATATTGACCTTGCCGTTTGTGGTATACGAGACAGAAAATATTTTGCGAAGTTTTTGCTAAATTCTGTTAGTAAACGAATTTTAGAACACGCAAAATCAGATATTTTAATTATCAGATAAATAAGGTGAAATTTTTATTCTGTCATCTTCTATTTCAGTCATAGCACCATAAGGTATTGTTGCCTTTGTGTCGCTGTGGCTGATTGGATATCCGCCCAAAATGGGGATATTATATTCGTTTGCGATTGAATAAATCAAATCCTCAAAATATTTTTCGTTATCTAAATCCAAAAAGTCTCCAAGAATAATTCCTTTGAGGCGATTTTTGAAAGTTTCTATATTTAGTAACTGAGTAAAATATCTGTCAATTTTGTACGCAGATTCGTTTAAGTCTTCTGCAAAAAGTATAAAGTCTTCTTTTGGAATAAAATCGACTCCGCAAAGGGATGTAAGTGTAGAAAGGTTTCCACCAATCAAGAGTCCTTTTGCTTTGCCTGATTTATAAATTTTTAGATTTGTCGGTTCAATTTCAGATATATTTTGGGTTAAAGTTTGGAAAAATTTACTTTCTGTAAATTTGTTTATTTTATCAGATGAAAAATCACTCTGTGCCATTGGAGCTGAAAAAGTTATAAGTCCTGTATTTTTGAAAATCATCGCACTTAGTGCTGTGATATCAGAATATCCGCAAAAAATTTTAGGATTGTTTTTAATTATGTTATAGTCAATTTTATTTATCAATCTTATTGCGCCATAGCCTCCGCGAGCACAAATTATAACATTGACACTTTTGTCTTTAAATGCATTTACAAGGTCATTCAGACGTTCATGGTCTTCTCCTGCCAAGTAATTTTTTTGTTTTGTGATACTAGAACCTAATTTAACTTTAAAACCTTTATTTTCAAAATACTGTTTAGCTTTTAAAATTTTTTGTTCATCAACTTCCCCAGATGGTGCGATTATGCAAATTGTATCACCTTGGTTTAAATTTTTTGGTTTAATTAAGTTCATAAATCACCCTATTTTATCTCTTCTTTGTTATAATTACTTTATCATGAATAAAAATTATATACCTTTGTACAGAAAGTACAGGCCACAAACTATTGAGCAAATTGTAGGACAAGAACATATTAAAAAAGCGTTGGCAAATGCTATTCAAATGGATAGGATTTCTCATGCTTATCTTTTTACAGGTCCCAGAGGAACAGGTAAAACTTCTACTGCCAGAATTTTTGCCAAATCTTTGAACTGTGAAAAAGGTCCGACAATTTCACCATGTAATGAATGTGAAAATTGTAAAAACATTACAAATTCTATACCTATTGATGTTATTGAAATAGACGCGGCAAGTAATCGTTCTGTTAATGATGCTGATGAAATTATTCAAAAAGTTGCTTTAGCTCCTGTACAAAGCCGTTATAAAATTTATATAATTGACGAAGTTCACATGTTGACAAATCAAGCGTTTAACGCTCTATTGAAAACATTAGAAGAACCGCCGAAAAATGTTATTTTTATCTTGGCAACAACAGAAGTTCACAAAGTTTTGGACACTATCAAAAGTCGTTGTCAAAGATTTGATTTCAAACGTATTACAACTGATGATATCGCTAAGCATTTGAGATATATTTCTGATAGCGAAGGCATAAATATTACAGATGAGGCGCTTTCTTATATTGCACAAAACTCAGCAGGCGGAATGAGAGACAGTATTGCTCTTTTAGACCAATTAAGTGTCCTAAATTCCTCAGATACTGCAATTTCTGTTGATGATATAAATAATTTACTTGGCAGATTGTCATTTAATTCATTGTCTAATTTGTTTGGCGCAATTGTTGAATCTGACCAAAACAAAGCTTTGGATGTCTTGAATGAAATTTATAATCAAGGAAATGAACCTGTTCAAATTTTATCCAACATGCTTGAATATTTCAGAAATGCTTTGATTTTAAAATCAGTCGGAGACAATGTTTCTAATGCGGTTGTTCAATTAAATGCCGAGCAGGTGAAATCTTTAGCTGAAAAATTACAAAATGTCGAAACACATCAACTTGTTTCATTGATTGATAAATGTGCCTCCTATATCAAAGAATTGAAATTGACTGCAAATCCTAAGTTGTGGCTTGATGTTTCAATTTTAGATATGGCTAATTTGACAGAAAACACTAAACTTGAAGATTTGCAAAAGCGTATTTCTATGCTTGAATCAGGTGGCGCTCCTCGTGTGGTAAATTCTTCACCATACAATACTCCGCCATCACCTGTTAAAAAGCCTGAAGTTATGCGCCCATCAATAAAACCAACCGAACACAAGGCAGAGCAACAGTCTGCTCAAGTTCATAAACCTGTTCAACCACAGCAGGCTGCTCATACGGAGGAAGAAGTTTTATCTGAACCTGTTCCAATGTCAAAACCTGCTCCATCAAATTCTTTAAAAGGTTTATGGGTAAAGTTGCTTGAAAATATTTCAAGTTTCCCTTCTCGTGCGATTTTGAAACAGCAGGCAATTCCTGTAAAAATCACACCTGACGAAGTTATTATTTCAATTAAAAACCAAAGTTGGTTAAAACAATTCGGACCGGAAGGCTCAAAACACGGTTTTATTGTAGATGCATCAAACGCGGTGTTTGGCAAGACTGTTTCAAAAGTTATTGTCCGTGCTCCTGAATCAGGAGATGAGGCAATCCGAAAAGAACAGCAAGGCAGTGCCTCAGCGGATGATGATAAACCTGCCCCTGCGCAAGCTCCTGCAAAAAAGTTTGAACCAAAACCACAACCAAAAGCAGAAGAAATCCATGAGGCTGTTGATACATTAAAAGCCTCAAAGGTGCAACAGGTGGCAGCTCCTCAGAAAAAGAAACATGCAACAGATTCGTATCACTCAGATGGGGTGAATATGGTTATGGATTTGTTTGAAGGCAAATTTATTGAATAATTGATTTTTTTAATATAACTTTTTAAACAGAAACCCCTGAGTTATTCGCTCAGGGGTTTCGATATTTATTTAGTGTTATTAGTTATAAATTTTTCTTGTTAAGTCTGCTTTACGCAATCTAAAGTTTTCAGGAGTGATTTCAAGCAATTCATCATCTCCCAAGTATTCAAGAGCCTCTTCAAGAGATAAAATCTTAGGTGCTTGAAGTGTTACCATAACGTCTGCTGTTGAACTTCTCATGTTTGTAAGTTTTTTAGTTTTGCAGATGTTTACTTGGATATCTTGCGGTCTGTTACATTCACCGATAATCATACCTCTATAAACTTTAGTTTTCGGTGTGATAAAGAATACACCTCTATCTTCAAATTGAGCCAAAGCATAAGGAATTGCTTCACCTTGTTCAAATGCGATGATTGACCCGCTTCTTTGACGAGGAATATCGCCTGCATACGGTCTGTAGTGAAGGAATGTGTGGTACATAATACCTTCACCTCTTGTCATTCTGATAAATTCACTTCTGAAACCGATAAGTCCTCTTGCAGGAATGTGGAATGTAAGATTTGTTCTTCCTTTTGAAGTTTGCATATCTTTCATTTCAGCTTTTCTTGCAGATAATCTTTCGATTGCACTGCCTGCATATTCTTCAGGAACATCAATAATTAAGTTTTCGTAAGGTTCACAGTGTTCACCGTTGATAGTTTTATAAATTACTTCAGGTTTTGATACTGCAAACTCATAACCTTCACGTCTCATTGTTTCAATAAGAATACTCAAGTGAAGTTCACCACGACCTGAAACTTTAAAACAGTCTGTAGAATCAGTGTCTTCAACTCTCAAACTTACGTTCTTTTCAAGTTCGCTGTATAAACGTTTTCTGAGTTGTCTTGAGGTTACAAATTTACCTTCTGTACCTGCAAATGGGCTGTCATTTACAGAGAAATTCATTTGCAATGTAGGTTCGTCAACTTTGATAAGCGGAAGAGCTTTCGGATTAACAGGGTCACAAATTGTTTCACCGATTTGAATATCTGCAAAACCTGCAATACCCACGATATCACCTGCTGATGCGCTTTCGATTTCAACTCTGCCTAAGTCTTTGAAACCAAATAATTTAACAACTTTTCCTCTTTCTTGACTTCCGTCAGCATGAATTACACAAACTTGGTCTTGAGAACTGATTTTGCCGTGTGCAATTCTGCCGATAACGATTCTACCAACGTATTCGTTATAATCAAGGGTCGTTGCTCTGAATTGGAACGGTTCGTTTTCATCACCTTCAGGAGCTTTGATGTTTTCAATAATGCTATCAAGTAGAGGCACCATATCTTTTCTTTCATCTTCAAGGTCTTTGATTGCAAATCCGTTCAAACTGCTTGCAAAAATGAAAGGAAAGTCAATTAAATCTTCTCTGTCAGTTAATTCTGTAAATAGGTCAAAAACCTTGTCTAATGCGGTTAATGGTTCAGCGGCAGGTTTATCAATTTTGTTAATTACAACAATAATTTTTAAACCAAGTTCAAGAGCTTTTGACAATACAAATCTTGTTTGAGGCATTGGACCTTCTGCTGCATCGACAATTAGTAATGCTCCATCAACCATGCCCAAAACTCGTTCAACTTCACCACCGAAGTCGGCGTGCCCTGGGGTATCTACTACGTTGATTTTTGTACCTTTATAATCAATTGAAATGTTTTTAGAAAGAATTGTGATACCACGTTCTCTTTCCAAATCATTACTGTCTAATACACGTTCTTCTACGTGTTGGTTTTCACGAAAAACGCCGGCTTGCTTTAGCAAACAGTCAACCAAAGTAGTTTTACCGTGGTCAACGTGGGCAATAATCGCTATGTTTCT
>DHMN01000021.1:25645-25804 GCA_002405805.1 Cyanobacteria bacterium UBA4641
TTACAAGTCATACATTCCCTACCATTCATATATTTATTTTAGTGTACTTTTTACACTTTTATCATAAATCAGAAAAATAATAATTTCAATATTATTTACATTATATTAATTTGTTAGCCGAATTAGTAATATCTTCCATGACGCTGTTAATAATTTTTA
>DHMN01000050.1 GCA_002405805.1 Cyanobacteria bacterium UBA4641
TCCGCAGTTCAGCATGACTAAAAATCAGCATTGATAGACCCTGAATCAAGTTCAGGGTGACACGTGTTCCCTCACCACTCGAGTCCGAGGGTTAGGAAAAGGGGTGTTCAGCTAGAGATTTAAAAAGCCTGCCATCTTGACCTCCAGCCTCCCTGCCTTCCAGCAGGCAACTTTTTCCAATCAATTTCGTCTTTAACTCTAGGAAGAGAGGAATTATGGATGGAATTATTTTCAAATCTTGTATATGAGTATAAAAAAGGAGTTCGCGATTTGATTTTGTTCACGTGCACAAAATCACAAGCTGTTGAATATCTAAATTACCTAAACAAACTCAATATAAAATATTTGGCTGTCACTGTTGGAGAAGGTAAAATCAATCTATTTTTCGGCAATGATAAATGTTTGCAGATACTCAAAGGTTTTTCAAGCTTGAATTTGGACGAAATATCTGCCCACGAGGACTTTATTTTAGGGATAATGCTTGGCTATTCAAGGTCTGAACAGTATTCAAGGCTACTTGCAAAAACTTGCTAAAATTTTTCGTAACTTTTTGTAAATTTACCCTCCTCAATCCATTTATTGATGTTTTTGATAAAAAAGGCATGCTTTTCTTGTCAGACATGAGTTTGGGCAGGTTCAAGATATAGGCATATTAAGAAATGTAAAGACTTATAGTGAAACTCCTTTTGGGCTGAAATCATGTCAGCGACATGGTTTCAGCCATGTTTATTTTCTGTTACAAAACTATCAAATAAATATTTTGGACATGCCGAAAAAACAAGGTACAATTAAATTATGCTCATGTTTGGGCAATTTTCTTGTAGAGGTGAAATGATGTTTGAGACAATTAAGAAAAATCTTTTACGCATACAAGAAGATATCGCACCTTGTAAACCCAGAATAATTGCAGTTACAAAGTATTTTAGCAAAGAAGCTATGATTGCAGCTTATGAGGCAGGATTACGCGACTTTGGAGAATCAAGAGTAATTGAAGCTTCTGAAAAGATAAACAGCTTACCTGATGAAGTGAGAAAAAATTCTACATTCCACTTAATTGGTCATTTACAGACTAACAAAGTGAAACATGCAGTAAAGAATTTTGATTACATTCATTCGGTAGATTCAATAAAACTTGCGCAGAGCATTTCTCAACACGCAGCAGAAATCGGCAAAGTTCAAAAGGTACTTATTCAAATCAATAATGCCCACGAAGAACAAAAGTTCGGTTTTTCAAAAAAGGAAGTGTTTGAGGCTTTTGAGCAAATTCAGAAACTTGGTTCACTTGAGATTGTCGGAGTGATGAATATGGCTCCGCTAGGAATACCGGAAGAGGAAATTGGGAGATTATTTTCGGATATCGTTCAAATCAGAAATGAACTGGAGAAAAAGTATAATTGCAGTTTGAAAGAGATTTCAATGGGTATGAGTCAGGATTACAAAATAGCAGCTCAAAAAGGTTCGACAATGCTTAGGGTAGGTAGAAAATTATTTGAATGATAAACGGAGGAAAAGTCGGTGGCAGCAATAACAGATAGTTTCAGAAAAGTAGTAGATTTCGTAATGGATGGTTTCCGCGGTGAAAATCCATTTGTTGATATGAATGATTCTGATGAATATGAAGATGATTATGATTATGTAGAAGACGGTAATGCGGTAAGAGAAGTTGCACCATCTTATACACCGGTTGTAGAAAAACATAACGAAACAAAAATTCTAAATCACCCAAGTATGAATAGAGGTGGTAATGAAGTTGTTGTTGTTGAACCTCGCTCATTTGATGACGCTGCCACAATTGTTCAACACTTGAAAGACAGAAAAATCGTTATGCTTAACCTACACCTTTTAGATAAAGAACAATCTCAAAGAACAATTGATTTTGTTTGCGGTGCATCTCAAGCATTAAACGGAAATCCTAAAAAAGTTGGCGATTTGGTATTTGTTTTTGCTCCTAGCAATGTAACTTTATCAGCAGATACAAATCCTCAACAAAGCAAATTTGATGATTCATTGTGGAGAACATCTCTACAATAGAATATTTTTGGTATGAGAAGAGAGATAGTTTAGATAAAACAGGCGGGTCATAATTTGAACCGCCTTTTCTTTAAATTTTAGAACATTGGAATTAAGATATTTGGGGCTAAGCCTGTATTTTCAAAAAAGTATCAGTTCAACAACATACTTTAGCCACAAGAGCTGATAGTTTTATTGAAAGGGGTGATGTTATGGAAGATATCAATTTAACCTTAATTTTGATTTTATTGATTTTATTCATAATAAAAAGTGGCACCTATCAATTAAGATAAGCGCCCTTTAGCCACATACAGGTTACGGTAGTTGGAGCTACCACCCCTATATTTTTATTATAACTTATGTTTCATAATATTTCAAGTGTATTATTAAAACCTTCTGCGTTTTAGCATATTCATAGCTTTAACCATAGCTTTTTTCTCATTTATCTTGCCAAAACCGCTGAACATTTTTTGCATTTTGTTCATTCCGCCCATCATTTGGCGCATTTGCTCAAATTGCTTTACATAAAGATTAATTGTATGCAAATCCATACCACAGCCTTTTGCGATACGTTTTTTGCGACTGGTGTTCATAAGATGCGGATTGTCACGTTCTTCCGGAGTCATACTTTGAATAAAAACTTCAATCTTTTTAAACTCGGTTTCACTTGCGTGCGAAATCTTTTCTCTATCAGCTTGTTTTAAATTAACCCCAGGAATCATTCCTAAAATTTGGTCCATAGAGCCAAACATTTTCATCTGTTTTTGCATATTCAAAAAGTCGTTAAAACTGAACTCTTCTTTTTCCATTTTTTCTTGGAATTTCAAAGCTTCTTTTTCGTCAAAAACCTCTTGAGCGCGCTCAACCAAAGAAACAATATCACCCATGCCAAGGATTCTTGTTGCCATACGCTCAGGATAGAAATCTTCAAGTGCATTAAGCTTTTCACCTGTACCGGTTAGTTTAATTGGCTTTCCTGTACAATGTACAACAGATAACGCTGAACCTCCGCGAGAATCACCATCAAGCTTTGTCAAAACAAGACCAGTTAAACCGATTTGAGCATCAAAATTTTCTGCAACATGGACAGCCTCTTGACCTGTCATTGCATCGATTACAAGAAGTTTTTCGTGCGGTTGGAAAACTCTATCAATAATCAAAAGTTCTGCCATCATTTCTGTATCGATTTGCAAACGTCCTGCTGTATCAAGGATTACAACATTAAACCCTTTTTCTTTTGCATAATTTAATGCACTTTGGACAATATTTTGAACATCTTTAGATTCAGGAATCGTAAAAACTTTGCATCCGATTTCTTGCCCAAGAGTTTGTAATTGCGAAATTGCTGCAGGTCTATAAACATCACACGCCACAAGTAGCGGATTTTTGCCTTCTTTTTTCAATTTAACCGCAAGTTTTGCAGAAGATGTCGTTTTTCCAGAACCCTGCAAACCTAGCATCATAATTATGCTTGGATGTCCTGACAAATTAAGTGGTTTTAATTCTTTGCCGAGAAGTTCAACTAACTCATCATGAACAATTTTGACAAGTTGTTGGGAAGGGTTCACCCCTTGCAAAACATTTTCACCTTCAGCCTTATCTTTGATTGAAGAAATGAAAGATTTTACAACGCGCAAATTTACATCCGCCTCTAATAGCGCACGCCTGATTTCGCGCAAAGCGTCTTGCATATTATCTTGTGTTAATTCTTGCGAATGTGTTTTAGAAATTATATTTTGCAGTTTTTCACTTAAATTGTCAAACATATTAGAATCCTTTTAAAAAGTGCCTATAAGCCGATTTTACCATGAAAATAAATAACAAACACTTTAAATATTATATAAAATATGCTAAAATAAAAAAGTAACATAAATTGGGAGTTTGATATGAAAAAAAATTTTGCGTTATTCGGTTTGGTCATGACAGTTGTATTATTGGGTGCGGTTTCTTATGCAGTGAATATGCCGTCTGCACCGGTATCATACTCTCGCCCTGTCGCTAAAACTCCGGCTTATGCGGAAGCTGAAAACCCAAATGCTGTAGCAACACCGCAAAATAGTGGGGGCACACAGTCTTTGGACTCATTGGCTATGTCCGCTTTGAAAGCTGCAGAAAACCGCAATAATCAACAAATGAATGTTTATATTCGTCAAATGTTTGCAAAAGGCGTTACAGGAATAAATACACCACAAATCGCCGCAAAACGAACTCCACACTGCCCACCGATAAAAATGGAATTGAATGGCAGACAATTAAGCGGTAGCCTGTGTGCAAGAATGGGCTATGAATACAAAGGCAAAATGCACGATGTCGGCTATTGTAAATAGAGCATAGAACAAGAACCTAAGCTATTTAAGGGCATTTATTATATTGTCATTCTGAACTTGCTTCAGAATCTTTTCCATATTAATAATTTAACTTTAATTTGTTATACCTAATGATATGGTACTTTTTAACGTTCTGTTTTTACGAAATCTTATTCACCAATGTTTGAATATAATCTTTAACTGCTGGGGTTATCATCAAATTAGGTTCTGATGTTGCAAATTCATCCAAAACGATAATCGCCTTTTTAATATCTCCTGTTTGCTCATACAACAAGCCGAGCATAATTTTATCCAGTGGAGACGTTTTAGTTTTGTAGATTTTCAATTGGTTAGAAATTTGTCCAAGTTTTTTGTAGCAATCTACAAGGTTTTTATAATATTCAAAATTCAAATTATACTGAGTCAGTGCGTTTTGGAAACAATCTAGCGCCAAATCAGGATAACCGATAGTTATATAAACTTTGCCCAAATTATTAAAGTAAACAGAAGTTGCTTGAGTTTTTGGGTTCAAGCTTATTGCGATTTTAAATTCCTGAATGGCTGCATAATAGCATTTTTCTTCGGTATAAATTACCCCCAAATTGTTGTGCTCATAAGCATTTTTTACAGGGTCAATTACATAAGTTGCGGAGGTCGCTCCCATGCTAAAAGCCGGCAGTCCAAGCAAAAATATATAAACTAATACCAAAAACTTTTTCATATTTACCTGTTTAATTATTATTTTGAAAATTTCCAATCTTACAATAGATTGATTTCCATTCCTTCATAAGACATATAAACATTGCTGTTGTTTGATGTGTAGTATTCTTCAATTCGACCTAAGCGCGTATCATCGTAAGATGGGTCGTAGTGGTAAAATACAAGCGACTTTGCTTTTGCCTGTTTCATTACCTCTATCGCCATATCATAAGTTGAGTGTCCATAACCTTGTTTTGGGGAATGTGGGTTTAAGTAATCTTCTGTTGTATACTGTGCATCGTGGATTAGCAAATCGCAATCTTGAGCAAATGCTGCAAATTTTTTATCGCCGCCAAAATAACATTCTTTATCTGTTGCATAAACCAAAGATTTCCCTTTGTAAGAAATCTTATATACCATAACTCCATCTTGCGGATGGACATAAGATTTGTAAAATGTTACAAGGATATCATCTTCTCCTTGGGTTACATTTTGCAGGTCAACAAGTTCTGGTTTTTGATTTGGCTTAATTAAAATTGCTTGGTTGTTAAATATATCATGGATTTCAAGTTTGCAAGCAATGTCTCCCAAATCAATCGGAAAAGTTTTACCAAAAACAAGTTTTGACAATTCTTCAGATAAAGAAGTCTCCGGTGTTCCTGCTCCAAATATCATTAATTTTGAAGAGCGAAGATGGATAGGTTTGAAAAAAGTCAAGCCCATCAAGTGGTCATGGTGAATATGAGAAAGCAAAACTGTTGAAAAAATCGGTTTTCTATCTTCAGGGCGAACGGCAGATGCGATATAATCTTCCATCAAATCGTTACCGATTCCGACCATGCCTGTTCCAGCATCAAGGATAATCAAATGTCCGCCGACATTGACTTCTACGCACGAAGTATTTCCGCCGTATTTTAGAAAATTTCTGTCAGCGACAGGAAAACTTCCTCTAACACCTCTGAATTTTACTTTAAATTCGCTCATAATATTTCCTCAATTTTTATTTTTTGATTGTATAAGTTCCGGCTTGGTCTTTAGCCTCACCAGTGTAGATTGAACTTGAAAATACCAAAATTTTTGCCATCTTTTGGATTGTAGTTTCTCTTGTTTCTCTCCAATCAAAATCAAAAACAACTTTGTCTTTGTAGTTTGTTACATCAACAATTCTGAATGCGTTTGGATAAGACACCAAAGCAGGTGAACTTACGTATAGAACATTGTCGTGTTGTGTAATTTTTGCTGCGTGATAATGACCTTGGAATACCCCAATTGGGAATTTGTAGCTCTCAATTAATTGTTTTAGTACAATTGCATTTCTCATTCTGTGATTTGGACTTGCAAAAGGTTCAACAATCGGAACATGCATAAACATCAAAACCGTATCGTCTTTTGAACAACTGTCTAATTCTTTTTTCAGCCATTTTAATTGAGTTTCATCAATATAACCGTTTGAAGTTATTTCATTGGTGATAATATTATCCAACACGATTACTTTGTAATTCTTTTTAGGTTCAAATGAGTAATATGCTTTTTTGAATTTGAAATTTGGATTGTTGTTACGCAACATATCCAAATAAACAAGAGTTGTCAAATAGCCGCCAACACATCTGTCGTGGTTTCCGAATGCGAAATACCAAGGAGCGTTTAGTTTGTCTAAATGAGGCAAAACAGCTCTCAATTCTTTTTCAAAAGATTTGTCGATTAAATCACCTGTAAACATTACAAAATCAATGTCGCTCTGTTCATTTATTTGATTAACCGCATCATCCAAAAGTCGAGGAGATTCGCCTGTCATTTTGAAAGTCGTATTTGAACCGTGTTCTAAAAAGTGAACGTCACTAACTTGGGCAAATTTCAAATTTGTTGAGCCTGTTCTTGAAAAAGCTTGCAACCCCCACAACATGCCTGCTGTCAGGCATAATGTAATCATCATGTTAGCTAACTTTGTCCAAAAACTTTCTTTTCTATGGCTTGTCTTTTGCCTTTTTACAGAACTTGTTCGTACTTTTCTATTCTTGTTCATTTTGTTTATTTTCCAATATTTCCTTTATTTCATTATACTTGTTTTGCAAATACTCGTCATCATCAGAGAGTATGAAAGCTTTGTCGATGTTCATCAATGCGCTCATATAATCACCCATTGCGTAATCGCATAACCCCATATATTCATAAGTTTTAGAGGTTTGAATATCCGGCAAAAGTTCTGAAAATATGGCTTTTGCACCTTTGTAATCTTCTGATTTATACAAGATTTTTGCCCTGTCAAATTGATATTCGGGACAGTTATTTAATTCGATTGCCTTATCGTTATCCGCTTTTGATGCTTCTAATTGTCCCAGTGCAAACTCTGCACGAGATTTCACAGCGTAAGCTAAATCGTCATTGGAATTAAATGTTAAATATTTGTCAATCGGATTTATAACCGCATCATATTGTCCAACATCATAAAGTGTAATAGCTGATGCTAAATATGCTTGCGCAAAATCAGGTTTTGCGGAAACCGCAGCATTATATGCATCAAGTGCTTTTAAATAATTGTTTTTATCTCTGAAATAGTTACCTAAATAATAGTACGCCAAATACGCATTATCGGATTTTGTACCATTCATCAAGTAAGTAATTTCGCCTTGCGAGTCTCCTTGGCGCTTCGCTTCCATTGCTTGTTTTATCAATGGATTTACTCCTGTGACAAAACTCTTTTTATCTTGCGCAATTACATGTGACAACCCTTTTTTGAGGTCGACAACCTGTTTGTTGTTCGGATTAAGCTCTAAGATTTTGTCCAAATAAACCATTGCAGAGTTGTAATCTCCAACAACGCAGTAGTTTGCTGCAATGTCAAGATAATCTTCTTCAATTTCATCCGCAAACGCAGGTACAAACGAGCATACTGCAATACTTATAAGTAAAGATAAAATAAACTTTTTCATACTCGGATTATACCATGGGGATAAATCATTGTCACTGTTCCCATTTATTTTAGAAAACTCATATTTGTTACGCGTCAAATAAGATTTATAGTAAGATATAGTTAAATTAAAAGGAATAAATTATGGCAAAATGCAAAAGTTTTTCACCAAGCGTAAATGAAAATTGCAGAGTTTTGATACTAGGTTCTATGCCAGGGGTAAAATCACTGGATGAGCAGCAGTATTATGCACATCCGCAAAACAGATTTTGGAAATTGATGGGGATGTTTTGTGGTTGTGAAAATTTGCCCAAAATGGAATATCAGGACAAATTGCAAACCTTGCTGGATAATGGTTTTGCATTGTGGGATGTAATAAAATCCTGTAATAGGGCTGGCAGTTTGGATTCAAATATTCAAAACGAAAAGCCAAATGACATTCCAAAATTATTGAAAAAATATCCTAATATTAAAACGGTATGCCTAAATGGGAACAAATCGTATTCTGAATTTAAAAAACATTTTCCACAATTGTTGACGGAATACAGATGTCTGAAACTTCCATCCACCAGTCCTGCCAATGCAAGATATAACCTTGAAACCTTGTATGATGAATGGAGAAGATTTATTGATTTGTAATTTGTGTTAATTAAATTCTTATATTGTCACCTTTGTTCCCATATAAGCTTTTAAAACGTGTTTTGTACCGTTTTGAACCCTTTCAATTGGTTTCTTATCTTTTCCTAGTGTCCACTTAAAACCAAAAGTCAATGCAATACCGTTTCTACCACCATTTCTCAACATTGCTTGTAAAAATCCGCTACATTTATCATTCCAAATTTTTTGCAAACCTACACCGTATTCGACATAAGGTTTTATACTCATTTCTGGCAAACGAACATTATTTGCAGTGAATTTTGTTTCGTTTAAAAGATTCCAAACCATACCGACACTTGCATAAGGTTGCCACCCCTTACCAACATTTCCCATAAATTTGATACTTGGGTGAAGCTGTATAGAATGTAATGGGTCAGAAGATATTTTTACACCTGCCGCATTTGTGTAATCAAAGGTATTTACATAAGTGTATGCCATTAACATAGATGGTTGAATAATAAATTTGCCATTATTAAACTCAAAATTGTAACCGGTTTTACTTCCAATGCCTGCCATTAATGTAGTATAATTTTCTTTGCCATACATTGTACTAGATTCGCCATTACTTGCACCGACATTTACTGTTAATGCCGTAAAGAAATCTCCATGATAAAAAGATTGTGTTAAACCTAATATTCCTCCATTTGTAGTTGTTGAAACACCTGAATAGTTTTGAGAAGTTCCGTTGTAGCCAATATATGGAGTAGTTACCGTTCCCCAACCTCGTTTAAGCTGTTTAAAATCACTATCGCCACCTATTAATGCTCCATACGATTGAACATCGACTTTTGGCCCATTAGACAAACCAACATTTTCAAAATTTGCGTATGGTTGATACCAAATACCACCCATTTGCGGATATTCATTTTCATATCGCATTGATTGAGTTTCTGCAATTGCATATTTATTAGCCAACATTCTAATTTTTCTTGGCAATGACATAAATGAATAATCGGCATGTCTAAATGCATAATTAAATGTTTCATTTACGGCAGAATATGCTCCAACTTGAGAATTTACTGCTCCAGATAGTACTGCGGGGTTGAAATCTGGTGAAATTTTTCCGCCACCGCGAGAAAATAAGAAATTTCCGTTGTTCGGATTATAACTCACATCATATTTATATATTGGTGCAAAAGCAGTTGTTTGATATTGATTGTTAACGTCTTTGCCCACTGTTGATACATCTGTTTGAACTTTATTTTTAAAACTATCATAGGCAAACGGAATATATGTCTTTTCACTTACAGAATCAGATAACAAATTAATTCCTTTAACATTGATAAGTCCGTTCACAATAGTTGTTGACGGAAGTCTATCCATTAAAGAATTTTTTAAATCTGCATCTAACAAAAGATTAACATTTCCATTTATTTTAAATGAATTTGCTGATAAATTATTAATATTATTGTTAATTAAGTTTAATGTTCCAGAATTTATATTTACATCATTAAACATATTTTCAGTATTTGTTGCTAAAACATTTAATGTTTGATTATTTGTATCTAGAACACCTTTAACAACTGCTCCATCTAGCATAGTAAAGCTGTCACCTACAATTTTTGTAGTCCCGAGTCCTGATATTTCTTTGTTTAATGTTCCTGATAAATTTAATGTCCCTGAATTATTTATAGTACCTGTTAAGTTACTTGCATTTGCAACTACCTCACCATTATTTGTTAAATCTCCAATATTTGCACCAACTGTTAATTCCCCAGAACTATTAACATTAACTTTTTGAGAAATTTCGGCATTATTCGTCACAACATCAAGAATGTTTGTTGAACCATTTCCAGTAATTTCTTTTTCAATGTCACCTGCCCCCAAATTTAAAGTGCCGTTATTAATCAAAGCAACATCTAAATTATTTGCATCAATCTCTAAAATACCGGTATTTGTTGCTGTTGTTCCTGTAATTTTACCATCAATAACATTATTATTTACAAAATTTAAACTGCCACCATTATTTGTAATAACAGTTTCATTTCCCTTGAGTTTTATATCAGAAATATTTAAGGTTGAACCTGAATTAACAACAAAAGAAGTTTTTCCATCTAAATCTAATTCCGATAAAACAAGTTCTCTTAAAGAATTTATTTTTTCTGCTCCGACAATATTTAGGTTTTTGTATGTTGAGCCAAGACTGTCTGAAACTTTATAATTTGCAGGAGTTTTATTGCCGTGAGAATCCTCGTCAAAAAGATTAAATGTTTTATCCAAAATATTACCGTCAGAATCTTTTAGTTCTGTATTAGTCAATGCAACCAATGCATCTGATATTGTTGCAACTTTATTAGTATCAATTTTAGAAACTTTTATATTAAGACTGTCATTTGTTGTATTAGTTTTGCCCAGTCCTAATGTTCCATAAATATCTTTTGTCGTTTTAATACCGCCAAATACATCTTTATAATTAGCAGTCGCTGTCAGGTCTTTATATTCAACATTAACAATTTCCCATATTTTCTTCTCTGCAGTTGACTTTAAATTATCGCTCAATTTGAGTTGTAAATTATCAGTATTATCATTGTTTTGAATTATTTGTATTTTTAAATTTTTATCTAAAATATCTTCAAAAGAATCTCCTACAAAATTCAAACGGTCAAGAGTTATAGAACCGCTTGAGGATGCTTGTGTAGTAAATCCGTCTGCAATTTTGTCACCTATTGTGTAATCTAGCTTACTATCATTTATTTTTGACAAATCCAAATCAATATTATATTTTGCACTTGCATCAGATTTCAGTGAATTAAATTCCGAAAAACTTTGAATTACACCATTTGCTGTATCAATAACAATATTTTCGCCAACTGTAACATTTGCCCCACCTTTAATGTCGGCTTTATCAAAAAGTTTAATTGTACCTGTAGAATCTCCGGTTAATAAAACCTTATAACCGTTTGCACCATTAATATAGTCATTTAATAATATTGTACCGTTTGTTGTTGCATTTAATGTAAGAGTTTTGCCTGATGTACCAACATTAATTGCTTCATAATTCTTAGTTACCCCACCATCAGTTGAAACATAGTTGCCTGTAAATTCAGTCAAGCCTTTATTATTTGCATTAATAGTTAAATCTTGTCTTGTATATATAGCACCACCTGCTGCATTGCTTCCGCCATCAGATATTGCATAATTGTTTTCGAAAACGGAATTGTTTATCGCTTTGATAGTTGCTGTATTACTAATTGCTCCGCCATAAGCACCCTTTGAAGAATCTGTCGACTCAGTTTTAGCATAATTGTTTTCAAATTTACCATTTATAGAGTCAATAACTGCATTTGTATAATAACTGTGAGATTTTTCATAAAAGTTTGATATTGCCCCGCCATAAGCATTATTTTTATTTGATATAACATAATTTCCATTAAAATTAGCTTTGATGTTTCCGATTCGAGCAATATCATTTCTTACAGAACTTTCGACATAATTTGCAATAGCACCGCCGTTTGCTGTAAGTTCTTCTGATTGTGCATAATTGTTTTCATAAGTTCCTAAAATTGCATTTTCGGTAGAGATAATATTATTATTTTTATCAAGAGTATAACCAATTCCTACAAAAGCATTCCCTAGCCCGTTAACAGAGTTGGAAATTACACCCCCACTTGCCCCCATTATTTTAGAGTTTGAAACAACAGAATTGCCAACATATTTGCCATCTATGCTTTTGATAATAGCAGAACCTTGGCAAGATTGGATTGAATTGGCAATAATTGCTCCTGAAACAGGTCTGCCATTCAATGCTTTTGAAGAATCAAAAGATGTTGATGAAATTGTACTTTTTAAAAGATTATTAGAAACATGTTTTAAATTTATATCTCCAAGACTCACTGCCGTGTTTTCTTTCGAACCCACATAAAGAAAATTATAAATAATTCCGCCACGAGCATTATCATCACAATCAACAGCAACTAAACTATTGTCCCTGATATCATCAACTGTTATGTTGCCATTTTTGGATATAACATTAGCGTGTTCCAATGCCGATCTGAATAATAACGAAGTAATATTCGTTGCGGTTACGCTATTTTCATGAATTTGACCTACGTTAAGATTTTCTATATTAGATGATATTGGTGACTCTATTGAATATAATATAAAACCGATAGCAGAAGAGTTTTCATTTCCTATAATTTCGTTATTATTAATTTTACCAATAGTTATGTCCTTAACATTTGCACCTAGAAGCTTTATTACTCCGCCAAGCATAGTGTTCATTGTAATATCGTTATCGGAAACGGAATCTATTGAAATTGAATTAATATTTCCAGAACTGTTTGTAATTAATCCGTTGAAACCTGTTGCCGTTATAATGTTTCTTTCTATTTGACCAATTTTAAGCTCACCTTCAATCGTTCCATTGCCGTTGTATATTAACGCACCATTAATTGGCGAATTTGAGTGAATTATATTATCAACCAAAGAATCAATCTGTAATTCCTTTATTGTTCCACTTTGATTGTATATTAATCCACCATTTATACTAAAATTAGAACTAATTGTATTACCTGAAAGAGAATTAATCTTCAATGAATCTATCGTTCCGCTTTTATTGTATATTAATCCACCTTGAATTGAATTTTCAGAAGAAGTTATAGTATTATTGTTTACTTCATTCCAATTTATGGATTGAATACTGCTCCCTTCATTGTTCAAAACTCCGCCGTTTATATAACTTTTTGCATTAATTTTATTTTCTTTTACATTGTCACTCAAACTCAATTCGCCAACAGGAGTTAGAGTTCTTCTATTGTATATCAACCCACCAGTAAGCGTTCCTGTTGAAGTTATTTGGTTATCTATTAAATTTGTTATAATCCCTCTGGATTTTGCCGATTGAATATTAATAATTCCGCCAGAAATACTTCGATTAGTCTCAACTCTGCTTGAAAATACACTAACATTGTTTAAAGTTGCATCACAACCTTTTAAAAATAAAGCAGAACCATCTGGGTAGTTAGCTGTTGTTCTACCACTAATATTAACATTTTCCAATGATATAATCGCATCTACATCATTTATATTTATGCTTGCATTCTTTCCCTCATATTTTAAGTTTTTAAGAGCAAGACTTGAATTTTTAACAAACGTAAATTTGGAATCCTTTTCGTTTATTAATTTTTTCCCCTCACCATCAATTTCAATCGCATTAGCCCCGATAGGAATAGTCTTCAAACTCGAAATATCAATATCATTTATATCATTTGCAAATTGGATTTTAATAGGTTCAGTCGCATTTGTTATTACTTGTTGCAACTCATTACCTGTTGATACCGTAATATCTTTAGCAACAACAAAATTATTACCACTCAGCATAAGTGATAATATGGTAGAATAAAGCAATATTTTACTTTTATTTCGTTCTGTTTTCAGCTTCTTCATACTACTCTTAGTATAACTCAAATAACTTGAAAAACAAAAAATCTAAAATTAAAAAAGAGGTAGTAGAAGTTTGTTTTGCTGAATTCAAGTCTGCAATAATTTCTTCAAAAGATAAATGTCTTGAAAGCATTAAAAAAGAGCCCTTAGGCTCTGATTTTAATTGTTCTAGTTGTTTTAAATGGTGGGC